>CAZHLB010000957.1:0-1658 GCA_964533005.1 uncultured Saprospiraceae bacterium | reverse complement strand
TCAATCTCTGAACCGTCTCTTTGCGTCGGGCCCTGTTTTTTCCAAAAAACCCGGGCGGGCGCCCCCCTCCCCCCGCCCCCCCCGGTTCGTTTTCCAGCAATTTTTCACCCTCCACTTCTTCGCAAGTTCCCTACTTTTCAGCCTCATTTTTTCACCTTTCAAAACGGGAACCACCATGCCACTTCTCATCATCGCCCTCGGAATTGCCGTCCTCCTCCTGCTCATCATTCGTTTCAAATTCAACGCTTTTATTGCTTTGATTCTGGTCGCCATGGGCGTCGGCGTGGCGATGGGGATGACGCCTGGCGAAGCAGTTGCTGCCATTCAAAAAGGAGTCGGCGACACGCTCGGCTCGCTTGCTTTGATACTTGGATTCGGCGCAATGCTCGGCGCAATGATTGCCGAAAGCGGAGCGGCGAAAGTCATTTCCCAGCGGCTCATCCAGGCATTCGGCATCAACCGGATTGCCTGGGCGATGGTGTTGACAGGCTTCATCATTGGCGTTCCGATGTTTTTTTCGGTGGGTTTTTTGGTCATCATTCCCATCATTTATTCGGTGGCGAAGGAGACCAAACTGCCGCTGCTTTACGTCGGAATCCCAATGGTGGCGGCACTTTCGGTCACGCACGGCTTCCTTCCGCCGCATCCTGCCCCGGCTACCATCGTCGGTTTTTTCAAGGCAGATATGCAGTTGACTTTGCTCTACGGCTTGGCACTCGCCATTCCGACCATCATCCTGTCTGGGGTGATTTTTGGAAAAACCTTCCGCCGCTTCGAGACGACATTTCCTGAGCATCTTTTCAAAATGAAGGAAAACGAGAACGGACGGTTGCCATCGTTCGGTCTGTCCGTTTTCACCGCTTTGATTCCGGTGATTTTGATGGCGCTGGGTGGCGTGGCGAAGCTGACCCTGGCGGAAGGGCACCTGATTACGCAAGCCCTCAATTTCCTCGGCGACCCGGTGATTTCGCTCTTGCTGGCAGTTTTGATTGCCGTTTGGACGCTCGGCATTCATCAAGGTCGCCGCCTCGGCGACGTGATGAACAGCTTGACAGATTCGGTGAAACCTATTGCCATCATCATTTTGCTGCTCGGCGGGGGTGGCGCTTTCAAAGAAGTTTTGGTGCAAAGCGGCATCAGCAACTACATCGTGGAAGGCATGCAAGGCATTGACATTCCGCCACTTGTGATGGCTTGGAGCATCGCCGCCGCCCTGCGGATTGCGCTCGGTTCGGCAACGGTGGCGGCGTTAACGGCGGCGGGCATCGTGTTGCCGTTGGTGGAGGCGGGGACGGTCAGCCCGGAATTGCTGGTGCTTGCCGTCGGCGCAGGCAGCCTGACGGCTTCGCAGGTGAACGACACGGGCTTCTGGCTTTTCAAGGAATATTTCAACCTCAGCATCGTGGACACGCTGAAATCGTGGACGGTGATGGAGACGATAATTTCAGTGGTGGGACTGGCGGGTTGCTTAGTTTTAGACCTGCTGATTTGACGACAATCACGAATCATCAATCATCATTACTCAATCATCAATTATCAAACATCAATCATCAATCAATCATCAATCATCAATTATCAATCATCAATCATCAATCATCAATCATCAATCATCAATCATCAATCTTCAGTCATCTATCATCAGTCATCAATCATCAATA
>CAZHLB010000956.1:0-2772 GCA_964533005.1 uncultured Saprospiraceae bacterium | reverse complement strand
GATCCGTGTCATCCGCGTTCCCATCCTCCCCGCGTCGCAGTTTGCACCACGATTTTTTACAGCGAGTAAAATTTACAAAAACTCACCGCTCTCCACTTGCTTTTTCACCAAAATAAAAAAGGTGCGGCTTTCGCCGGGCTTGTGTCAGAAGCCCGCAGCCGCACCCATGTCTAATTAAAAACTTACCGCAATGTTACAAAGATTCCTTGCGGCAGGCATGCTCATGCTATGCCTGTCCGGCTTCGCCGCTGCGCAAGATGCAGCCACCTCGGAGCCGCCTGCGGACACCGTCGCCGCACCAACTTCTACCACCGTTTTCACCGCTTCCGCCGACGTTTATTACCGCTTCGATTTTGCGGAAACCGCCGCCAACAACAAGACCAGTTTCACCAATTCGCACAGCTCCTTCGAACTGGGAATGGCGTCGGTGAAACTGGAGCATAGCTCCAAAAAAGTCGGCATGGTCGCCGACCTGGGCTTCGGCAGGCGGGCGGAAGAATTTTCCTACACGGACGACCGCACCCGCTTCGCAATCAAGCAGTTGAACGTTTTTTACACGTTTAAAAACGGCGTCAAAATCACCGCCGGAAGCTGGGCGACCCACGTCGGTTACGAACTGGTGGATGCCTACCTGAACCGGAATTACAGCATGTCGTACCTGTTTTCCTACGGGCCCTTTTCGCACACGGGCATCAAGGCGGAAAAGACGTTTGGCAGCAGCGGCGTCATGCTCGGCATCGCCAACCCGACGGATTTGAAATCCACCACTATCGGCAGTAAATTCGTCATCGGGCAATTGAGCACAGCGGCGGCGGATGGCAAGCTGAAAGCCTGGCTGAATTTTCAAGGCGGCAAACCCAACGACAGCACCCGCATCAGTCAGCTCGACCTGGTGTTGACGGGTGCCATCAGTCCAAAATTCAGCGTCGGTTTGAACGGTGCTGTCGTCAACTTTCAATCGAGGGAAACTGCCGAGGAAGATTTCGGCGACATGACCAGTTGGTGGGGCGGAGCGGTTTACCTGAATGCAGACCCCTTGTCTTGGCTGGGCTTGACACTACGTTCCGAGTATTTCAGCGATAAAAATGCGCTCAATGTTTTCGGTGCATTTCCGGAGGGCGGCAGCGTGATTGCCACCACTTTTTCGCTCAATTTGAAGGCGGACAACCTGACGATTATTCCTGAAATACGCTTCGAGAAGGCGTCGGAAGACTTGTTTTTGGAGTCTTCGGAGAAGGCGAGCGATACGGCTGCGAGCTTTTTGGTTGCAGCGGTTTATAAGTTTTAAAACAAGGTTGATGAAGGTTGATAAGGGTTGATAAGGTTGATGCCGCATCAACCTTATCAACCCTTATCAACCTTCATCAACCTTGTTTTTCAAACCTCCACCTTCTCCATCCTCGGCGCTAAAAAGTGCATCACTCCCCAAGCCGCCAGGTAAGCCAACCCGCTGATGATGAACATGATGTAGTATCCCGCCTCAATATTTCCCAAGCCTTTGTAATAGTCGAAAAGCCAGCCCGCCAGCTTCGCCACGAGCACCCCGCCGAGCGTGCCTAACATGCCGCCAAAGCCAGTGATGAACGCCACCGTTTTCTTGGGAAACATATCGCTGACCGTCGTGAAAATATTGGCGCTCCAAGCCTGGTGC
Source organism: uncultured Saprospiraceae bacterium (assembly GCA_964533005.1). Classification (GTDB taxonomy): domain Bacteria; phylum Bacteroidota; class Bacteroidia; order Chitinophagales; family Saprospiraceae; genus UBA6168. The sequence goes on along the minus strand of CAZHLB010000956.1, from coordinate 1,121 downwards.
GCCGCCACGCCCAAGCCGATGATGCCGATGGCGTACCAATAATTGAACTCGCCCAGCACCTGCGCAAAAATGACAGGCAAAGGGCAGCAGGCATAAATCAGCATCGCAGTTTTTCGGGCTTTGAAAACGGGCCAGCCCTTGCGCATGAAGTGCATCGGCAGCCACCCGCCGAACACGCTGCCGACGATGGCAATCACGTAAACCGTCGCCACCGGCAGGGCGAGTTGCGTCTTGCTCAAGCCATATTGTTCCTTCAAAAAGTCGGGTAGCCAGAACAGGTAGAACCACCAGATTCCGTCGGTCATGAACTTGCCGAGCGCAAATGCCCAGGTTTGGCGGAAGCCGAGCAGTCTTTGCCAGCGCACTTTTTGACCAGTGTTAACAGCACTTGAAGTGCTGTTAACACTCGTTTCATCGGCATCGCTGTGAATAAAATCGTATTCGGCTTTGCCCAGCCGCTTTTGTTTATCAGGCGTTTCGTACAGCCAAAACCAGAAAATCAACCAGACAAACCCGAAAGCTCCAACCATCAAAAACGTCACCCGCCACCCGTAAGCCACTGCCAAAAACGGCACAATCAGCGGCGCAAGAATCGCCCCGACGTTGGTGCCGGAATTGAGAATGCCAGTGGCAAAAGCTCTTTCTTTCTTCGGAAACCACTCCGAAACCGACTTGATGGCTGCCGGAAAATTGCCGCTCTCGGTCACGCCCAAGCCGATGCGGGCGAGGATAAACCCAAAATTGCTCGTGACGAAATAATGCCCCATCGCAGCGAAACTCCACGACACCAGCGACAGTGCGTAGCCCATCTTCGTGCCTAACCAGTCAATGAGCCGCCCCACGAAAATCATGGCGAGGGCGTAGGAAAGCTGGAACGCAACAGTCACGTTGGCGTAGTCCGATTTTGTCCAGTTGAATTCGGCGTCTAAATATTCTTTGACCAGGCTGATAACTGCCCGGTCGAAGTAGTTGATAGTGGTGGCAAAAAAGAGGAGGGCGCAGATTGTCCAGCGGTATTTTCCGATTTGTTGAGACATGAGAGGTCTATTTCACGAAGCCACGTTTGTTTTGATTAAATGATTGAAGATTAAATGATTACATGATTGTTGATGGAATGGCAG
>CAZHLB010000955.1:0-2777 GCA_964533005.1 uncultured Saprospiraceae bacterium | reverse complement strand
TTGATTTACCCTTTACTTTTTTGGTCGCTTTGGAAGGTTAGGGTTGTGCGCCCAGAAATGTCATCCCGATAAAAATTTCATTTTTATCGGGATGACATCTCTGAGCCAGGGTCGGGGCAAAAGAGTCACGTTCCGCCGTCGAAGGCTCGGATGCCTCGTGTGCGAATACGTTTTCAACCTGCCTGTGCTTTTACCAAGTTGGTTCAAATGGTTTTAGAAGCTGTTGACAATGGCTGCAAAATCAGCCGCCTTCAAGGATGCCCCTCCGATGAGACCGCCGTCCACGTCGGGTTGGCTAAAAAGCTCCTTTGCATTGGTGGGGTTGCAACTGCCTCCGTAGAGGATGGAGGCAAGGTTTGCCAGTTCGCTATTGTACCGTTTTGATATGAGCTTTCTAATGTGGTGATGCATTTCCTGGGCTTGTTTCGGGGTCGCTGTTTTGCCGGTGCCAATCGCCCAGACAGGTTCGTAGGCAATGACCGCTTGCGAAAAAGCGGCTTCGTCGAGGTGAAAAAGACCTTCCTCCAACTGCTGCTGCACCAATTTCAAATGCCCGTCTGCTTCCCGCACTTCCAACTTTTCGCCGCAGCAAAAAATCGGGCGCATTCCATTTTCAAGCACTGCTTTGACCTTTTTTGCAAGCAAGTCGTCCGCTTCGCCAAAATATTCCCGGCGCTCGGAGTGTCCCAAAATCACAAACTCGACGCCGACCGACTTCAACATTGACGCCGACACCTCGCCGGTGAAAGCGCCGCTGTTCTCCTGGTGGCAATTCTGAGCGCCCAGTTTTACGTTGGCGATGCCGGTGAGCAGCGTGGACAGATAATTCAGATGGATGAACGGAGGACAAAGCACCGTCAGAATGTCGGAGGGACCAGTTTTTTGCAGGATGGAGATGGTCAAATCCCTGCCTTCATCGAAGGACTTGTTCATCTTCCAGTTGCCTGCCACGATGCGCTGTCTATTCATTCGAGTAATTGAAAATCCGGTTGATTGTAGTAGAAAATTGTTGAGCGGCGGCAAAAGTACAGATAAAGTTTTGATTGCAAAGAGCACGGCAGAAAAGGTCGTTTGGACACCATGTTAACATTTTTCAGCCTCGGCATTACAGACAAATCGTTTCATTTCAGCCAAATGGATTGCATTTTCCACAACTCGCTGCCCTGGTAAACTGCCACGAAATAAAAGCCCGGCACTACTTCCGGCAGGAAAAACTGCACCGACGAACCTGCCTGCTTCACGTCTATTTTTTGCACCGCAACCACCTTTGCATCCTGGCTGAAAAGCGTGACTTTCAACGAGTTGCCAACCGCTATCCCATCCATTTTAAGGGTCAGACTGTTTTTGCTGGTGTCCTGAAAAACGTCCAGCCGCCGCACCGGGGCGCTTTCTTTGGCGGCATCCAAACCTTGATATTGATGCTCGGGCCAAAACATTCCGCCATTGGGAAGCAGGTTATTTTGAAAATCAAAAAACGTGGCGTGCTCCTGGTGGGAGCCTTGTCCCCAGGGTGTCCAGCAAGTCGAGGAAACCCACGCCGGTTCCCAATAAATCACACCGTTGCCACCCTTGTTGATGACTTCCTGGCTCAGGTCAACGAGCCATTTTTTCTGGTTTTCCGGGCTGGCGGGAGCGTAGTTGGGGTGCGTTTCGGTGATGATATTTCCGGCGTTGTCGTTGTTGGCAGTCGTCCAGATATAGCCGGTTTCGAAAATCATGACCTCCTTGCCGGGGTACAATTGCTTCATTTGAGCAACCACGTTCCCAGCGTCGGCGATGGTTGTCGGCTTGTGCCATGCCCAATAATAGGACATTCCGAGGATGTCGAAATCGGTCACACCATTGCTCCAAAAGCCTTGCATCAGCCAACCCGTATCAGCGGGGCCCGCCAGGTGCAAGGCGACTTTCACGTTTTTTCCGGTGGAATTTTCCACGTCCCGCACTGCTTGGATGGCAGTCTTGAACAACTGGCTGTTGCGGTTCCAATCGAGTATCCAGCCGCCGGCGTCCTGCTGCGGGGAGAGCAAAATGCCTTTGTTCGTCTCGTTGCCGATTTGCACCATTTCCGGCAGCAAACCTTCGGCGTCGAGCGCCAGGAGGGTTTTCGACACATAATTATATAAGGAGTCTTTCAGCAGCGGAAGATTGTCCACCACGCCTTCCCAAGCTTTCGGCACTCGCTGCTTGCTGGGGTCAGCCCAAGCATCGGAGAGGTGGAAGTCGAGCAGCACCTGCATCCCGGCAGCTTTCGCCCGGAGGATGCTTTTGCGCATGTCCTGAAAATCGGAGTAGCGTTTGCCCGCATTCAGCGTGTCGTACCAGGCGGGCGTGTGCCAGAGGCGCAGGCGGACGAGGTTTGTGCCGTGGCCGGCGAAGATTTGGTAGGGGTCTTTCGGGGTGTTGTTTTCCTTGTAAATCACGCCGCAATCTTCCATTTCGTTGACGTAGGAGAGGTCGGAGCCGAAGAAGAAGGATTGGGCGGGGGATTTCAAGACGGCGAAAAGCGTGATAATGACGAGGAAGCTGTTGAGTTTCATTTGAAATATTTTTTGATAAGGGGTGTAAATGTAAAGCAGATTGCAGCCATGCTGGAAAACCTCAGTTCCCAAGGATTAAATTTTTGCGGCGCGTTTATTTGGTTGAGTTTGCTTTTTATCTTGCAGCCGAAACTTGATTTCCAAGTTTCGTAACTAATCCGAAACTATTCACTTTAAAATCCAAACCTATGACACCGTCCAACCGTCCAACCGTCCAACCGTCCAACCGTCCAACCGTCC
>CAZHLB010000954.1:0-2781 GCA_964533005.1 uncultured Saprospiraceae bacterium | reverse complement strand
TCTATCAAAACATCTTCCATGACTTCAACAATCAACAATCATGTAATCATCAATCATGCATGTAATCCTCTCGATTTGTTGGGCAATGAATCTAAATTGCGACAGCGTCTTCTAACAACTTCAAGCCTTCCAGCGCCTCGTGCCTCGTCAAATCATGCCCTGATGGCACGACCGAAATGAAGCCATTTTCAAGCGCCCACACGTCCGTGTCTTCGCCGGGGTCGAGGTTCATAAACTCGCCGGTGAGCCAGTAATATTTCTGCCCTCTGGGGTCAACGTTTTCAACATAGCGTTCCACCCAACGAGCCTCTGCCTGGCGGCAAACTTTGAAGCCTTTGATTTCACCCTGTTTTGGTGGTGGGATGTTGACGTTCAGCAACTTGCAAGCGCCCATGCCTTCCTCCAACACGTATTCCATGAGTTCCCGAATGAACGGTTTGCAAGGCTCAAAGTCAGCATCCCAAGCATAGTCGAGCAGGGAAAAACCGATGCTGTCAATGCCTTCCAACGAAGCCTCCATTGCCGCCGAGAGGGTGCCGGAATAAATGATATTGATGCTCGCATTCGAGCCGTGATTGATGCCAGAAACGCAGAGGTCAGCTTTTCTTCCGTTCAGCACGATGTACTTGGCGAGCTTGACGCAATCCACCGGCGTGCCCGTGCATTCGTAGGCTTCGATGTCGCCGAAAACGTTGACTTTGTTCAGCCGCAAGGGGTCGTGCAGGGTAATGGCGTGACCCTGACCGGATTGCGGGGAGTCGGGGGCGCAGACGATGACGTCGCCTATTTTTTTAGCCACGTCCACCAGGGCTTTCAAGCCGGGGGCGGAGATGCCGTCGTCGTTGGTCACTAAAATTAGAGGTCTTTTTTCCATGCGGGCGAAGGTAGGGCAGCAAGCAGAATTCCTTCTTTGTGCAAAACAAAACCTCCATTCATCCCCTTAAAAAATTACTGTCTGCCAACCCTTTGGCGACATTTGCCGCCCTTCGTGGCAAAAGGTGACACCTCGAAAACGGCTTTTTGGGAGAAAAAAAATGAAATTTTTTTTCTCTCCAAAAGCCGTTTTCGAGGTGTCACCTTTGGGCTTCAACTCAACCAAAAATGAAAAGGAAAAAAATCATCAAGCGCATCCTCATCGGTCTCGGCATCTTTCTCGTGCTCGTCATCGGAGCGCTTGCCGCTGCGCCGTTTTTATTCAAAGATGAAATCATCGTTGCCGTGAAAAATGCCGCCAACGACAACCTCAATGCGAAGGTGGATTTCAAGGAAGTGGACATCTCGCTCCTGCGCAGTTTTCCCAACGTCAGCGTGAAAATCACGGACTATTCGGTCATTGGCAACGCTCCTTTCGAGGGTATCAAACTTATCGGCGGCGAGGCTTTTGGCATCACCGTTGACTTTTGGTCTGCCTGGAATTTCGGCACTGTCCCCCTCGAAATCAAGTCCGTCCGCCTCGACAAACCGGAAATCAATGTGGTCGTTTTGAGCGACGGCAAAGCCAATTACGACATCGCTAAACCTACCGCCGACACGTCCACCACCGCCACCGCTTTCAATATCCAACTCGAAGAATACGGCATTCACGAAGCCAACATCACCTACGACGACCGCCTCGGCGGAAACTTTGTCAAAATCGTCAACCTGACCCACACAGGCACTGGCGACTTTACCCAAGACATCTACGATTTGACCACAAAAACCAGCATCGCCGAACTCACGGCAGAGTCCGGCGGCATCGCCTACCTGACCAAAGCCAGGTTGAATTGGGACGCCGGCATCAACGTGGACATGCCAAACAGCAAGTATACCCTGCGGGAAAACGACCTCAAAATCAACGACTTGCAGGTGAAGTTGGACGGTTGGCTCGCCATGCCCAACGAGACGGACACGGAAATGGACTTGACTTTTAGCGCCCCGCAAAGCGATTTCAAAAGTGTGCTTTCGCTCATTCCGAATGCCTACATGGAAGGCTTTGAAAACGTAAAAGCGAGCGGCACTTTCAAGCTGGCGGGCTTCGTCAAAGGCAAGTACAGCACCATGCCGGAGACTTATCCTGCCTTCAAAATCGAGTTCAGCATTGCAGGCGGCGACGTAAAATATCCTGATTTGCCGCTCGGCATTTCCGGCATCAATACAAACGTCATTGTGAACAGCCCCGGCGCCGACCTCGACCAAATGTTGGTGGACGTTTCCAGCTTCAAACTCAAAATCGGCAGCAACCCGCTCGAAGGTTATTTCAAGCTGCGCACCCCGATTTCCGACCCCGACGTGGACACAAAAATCAAAGGCGTCCTGAATTTGGAAGAACTCAGCAAAGCCTTCCCGATGGACGCCACCACCCTGAACGGCATCGTCAACGCTGACATCGCAGCGAAAACCAGGATGTCCACGATTGACCGGGGCGACTACGCCAACGTCAACATGAGCGGCAGCGCCAGCATCCAAAACATGAACTACGCCGCCGAAGGAATGCCGCCGGTGAAAATCAATTCCCTGAGCATGGACTTCACGCCGCAGCGGGTGAACCTGCCTGCTTTCGACATGAAATTGGGCAAAAGCGACCTGACCGGCAGCGGCTCGATTGACAATATCCTCGCTTATTTTTCGCCGGAGGCGACCATGAAAGGCGACTTCACGCTGCGCTCTAATTATTTCAACGCCGACGAATGGATGACAGAAGAACCTGCCACTACCAGCGCAACGTCAGCAGCAAACGAACCGGCGGGAACAGGCGTCACCGCAGGTGAAACCTTCAACCGCTTTGACTTCTCGATGGACGCT
>CAZHLB010000953.1:0-2785 GCA_964533005.1 uncultured Saprospiraceae bacterium | reverse complement strand
AGCAGCCTGTGTGACGTGGAGGTTCTCTGCGAGAATGACAAAGCGACTTGCAGACTTGCAGACTTGCCTAAAACAGGCGGTTATTCTGTGGGTAATGGACAGGGTTTGAAACCCTGCCGACGTTGAATCCAAACTCATTCGGAAATAAAATATGCAGCCTCAACAGCCCGACTTTGCACGAGTTAACTCTACTTTTCCACCGAATTCAAAAAACTTCTTTCCGTGGAAAATCAAAGTGAAAAAACTACACAACCCGCCGACAATCCCGATAGCAATCGGGATTCGCCGCCTCACCACCCACACGACCTGCTTTTCAAAGCCGTTTTCAAGCGCACGAACAACGTCCGGGCGCTCTTGAAAACCAAAGCCCCTGAAAACATCCTCGCCGTCCTCGACCTCGACACGATTCGATTAGACGATGGCAGCTACGTGGATGAAAATTTTCAGGAGGACATCACCGACGTAGTCGTTCTCTGCGATACCATTCACAAAAAGCCGGTGCAATTCCCTTTCATTTTCGAGCACAAATCAGACATTCCATCCTACGCACCTTTTCAAATCATGCACTATCAAGACCGGCTTTGGCTGCGCCAAATTCAGGCAAAAGACATGAAGCCCACGCCCATCGTGCCGGTGCTTTTTTATCACGGCAAAAAGACCTGGAAAATCAAGCCCTGGAAAGCTTACCTGCAAGGTTGGGACGAAGCCTTCGCTCCGTACACGCCCTCGGGCGATTGCATTTTTATTGATTTGTCCGGCATGACGGACGAGGAAATCATGGGCTACGAGGAGGGTTTCATGGTCACGGCTCTGCTGCTGATGAAGCACCGCTTCGAGCGGGAATACCTGTTTGACAAATGCGGCGAGATAATTAGCTTTGTAGCAACGGATGAAAATGAACTGCCGGAAACCCGGATTGCCAACCTCAAGTATGCGATGAACTACCTTCGGAGCATCGAGCGAGACAACTGGGGTAAAATCTTAAAAAAAATCAGAACGATGGAATACGTAAATCAAACAGCTGACATTGATGAATACATCAGAAATGAAGGCTACAAAGAAGGCAAGCAAGAGGAAGCCATCGGCATTCTCATTTCACTTTTCAAGCATTTTCCCGACGCCAGCGATGAAACTATCGCTCGCATGACCGGCAAACCTGTCAAATTTATCGCTCAGGTTCGCAAGAAAATGAAGCTGACCAACGGCAAATAATGCGCAGCCATGCTTGCGGCGGAAGGCAAATTCCCAGAGAAAAGAAGGCTGCCCCTACAAGCCGGGAAAAAAATTCCATTTCATCAGCTTGCAGCCAAATTCGGAGTCAGAAATAATCAATGAATTATGGAAGCATTTCAGATTGCGAGAACTCAAGACAATATCCTCATCACCATTGACGCATCCCGCATCAATGCCGACGCCTTGATGCAAACACTGCGAAGAATTCAGGTGGAATACCTGGCTCAACTGGAAAATTTAGACAATTCTATTTTTACGAAAAAAGCCAATCCTGTAGGATACGAACCGGGCGGTGAGCCAATCACCGAAGAAGAATTGGTTCGCAGTATTTTGGAAGGTAGCCAAGAAGCAAAAGCCGGGGAAAAGATTCCATTTCACCAACTCAAAGCTGAATTTGGACTCCAATGAATAAAGAATCGGTGTTGCCCATGAATCAACTTTTTTTAAAATCTGACAGCCAGCACAACCCCTTTGGCACGGTGCTGGCAGTGCATCAACCGGTTTTTCGTTATTGAAATCTTCAACAAAATCCCCGGGTAGGCGGCGCCCGCCGCTACCCGGATGTTTCAAAAAACAGCATCACGAACATCCCTGAAAATCAAGCCATTGCCACCGTTTTCCGACGCAACAGCCTACTTTAACAAGCTCGAATAGAGAAAATTTTCTTGTGAAAAGTTGGGGGGGAAGGTTTTTTCCTACTTTTGCCCCGCACAAATTATAGTTCCCATGAACAGATTACAACGCACTTTACTCACCTGCCTCATTGCAGGCTCTTCCTTCCAGATTTTCGCTCAACAGCTTTCCCTTTTCACGCAATACCGTGAAAATCAATCCATCATCAATCCGGCAGCAGTCAATGGTAGCTACCTGACGCATCAGCAAAACCTGAGTTTCGGCGCAAGTTACCGGGCGCAGTGGGCTGGTTTGGAAAATGCGCCGACGACGGCGACGCTGCGGGGCGAATATCTCTACACGGGCGGCGGCTCGGTCAGCCTCATCGCTGGCGGCTATTTGGTCAACGACCAAACGGGCCCCACGGGCTTCACCGGGATTTACGGTCGCATCGGCGGTTTGCTTTCGAGCGACCCGGAATATGCTGGCATCTCCATCGGCTTGTCTGCCGGGGCGGTTCAGTACCGGGTGAACACGTCTGAAATTACGCTGCGGGACGAGGGCGACATCCTCTCCGGCGACGACCAAAGCAAAATCTTCCCCGACGTCGGCGTTGGCGTTTACGCTTACTCGCAGCTCGACAACGGCGGATTTTTCGATGGCGACTACCTCTACGGTGGCATCTCCATCCCGCAAGCCATCGGTCTCGACCTGACTTTCAAAGACGCTGGCGGCGAGTTCTACACCAAGCGGGTGCAGCACTTCTACGGCATGTTGGGCTTGTACAAATTCTTCCGGAACGATGGCTTTATCGAGCCTTCGATTTGGGTGAAATACGTCGCCAATACGCCTGTCAACATTGACGTGAACCTTCGCTACCAAATAGCGGAGAACTTCTGGATTGGCGCAGGCGGCGCTTCTTCCAAAGCATTTCACGCCG
>CAZHLB010000952.1:0-2789 GCA_964533005.1 uncultured Saprospiraceae bacterium | reverse complement strand
TGTGAACTATGTGACTATGTGTTGAAAGAAAAAAAGTGCTGTTTAAATTCGTCTGCCTACTTAAAGTAGGCGGCGGGCAGAAATGTCATTTCTTCAAGAAATGACATTTCTACCAAGCCACCCAAATCACCACCAATAAGACCAAACCCGCCGCCATAATGAGCTTCGCAAACAAACTCAACCGGGCAAATTCAGCCTTGACTTGGGCAGTTTTTAATTTAAAAATCAAAAAAACGAGCGGCAAAATTATTCCGGCAACCAGGAAAGCCAAGCCTGCCCATTCTTCCTTTTCCACCAGCCATTTTCCAAAAAGAACAACCTGCAAAAGCAAGGCAAAAGCAAGTGAAAACGCCCAAATTTTTGCCGTGTTCATCCCAAAAGCTATCGGCAAAGTGCGGCATCCCGAAGTTCGGTCACCTTCCAAATCCTCGATATCTTTCACGATTTCCCGCACCATCGTTGAGAAAAAGGCAAAAAGCAGGTAGCCGCCGAAAAGAACCTGCACTTCCTGCGCTGCTGCAGGATTTACCAGGCATAATTCTCCAAAAGTTTTCCGCTCCGCAAAAAGCACAACGCCTGCCACGAAAGCGCAAAAAATCGCCACCGTTACGTTGCCTGCCACCGGGATTTTTTTCAGTTGAAAAGAATACCAAGCCAGCATTCCCACCGCCGCCGGAAAAATCAAAACGAGCGATAGGTTTTCCACGTAAACCGCTAAATAAAAGGCAATTGCAAACCCAAACGCAGTCAAACCGAAGTAAAGCCGCCAGGCATTTTTCTTTGAAATAAGCCGGTTGACGAAGACCTTTTCAGGCTTGTTCAGCAAATCCATTTCTACGTCCACAATATCATTTACCACGTATCCGGTCGCAGCGATGAGCATGGTGGTCAATGAAAAAAGGAAAAAAGGAAAGCCGCCGAGGGTAGGGGAGAGGTCAGCCGGGCGAAAGGCAGGAAGCAAAATAGCGTTTTGCAAAAGGTATTGCGTCAAAGCAACGATGAGCAAATTGGGAAAGCGAAGGAATCGGAAAAGCCACATCGAATCACCATTTTCCATTGAGTTTCAGCACTTTCTCAATCACGTCCCGGACGCAGCCTTCGCCGCCTTTGAACGGGGAAACATATTGAGCAAGCCGGAGCGCTTCAGGAATAGCATCTTTCGGACAAGTGGGAAGACCAACCCGGTGCATCACTTCGAGGTCGGGAACATCGTCGCCCATGTATAAAATCTGGGATTCGTCGAGCCGGTAGGCAGCGACAAAATCTTTGTAAGTCGCCAGTTTATCGTCCACGTCGAGCACCACATCCACCACTCCCAAATCTTTCAGCCGCTGAAGAACGCCTTTCGATTTTCCGCCCGTCAAAATCATCACCTGGAAACCTTCTTGCACCGCTTTTTTCAAAGCATAACCATCCCGGATATTCATTTTGCGAAGCTGCTCGCCCGTCTCCATTACAAGCACCTCGTTGTTGGTCAGCACGCCATCCACATCGAAAATGAAAGTTTGCACATCCCGAAAGTGCCGCAAAATGCCGCCAACATGCACAAATTCGGAATCCTCGAAAGGTGGGTAAGCTTGATACATCCTGAATAATGAACATGAGTCAACCTGAGTTTTTAGATGGCTTCTTTTCGATTAAATGATTGATGATTACATGATTACATGATTGCTGATGGAATGGATGATGTCAGGATGGGCGATGGCGGGCGCCCATCATCGTCCATCCTGACATCATCCATTCCATCAGCAATCATGTAATCATGTAATCATCAATCATTTAATCGAAAAGAAGCCATGTTAAATTCAGATTGACTCATGTTTTACTTGTTGTTATCCCGCCATTCATACACCCATTTCGCCTGAATTTGCTCCAGGTGAGCCTCGGTGCTTTCTTCCCGTTTGCCGGTGAAATTGGGAATTGCCAGCACCCATTCGAGCAACTCGGTGAAGCGAATGCGGTAGATTTTTCCCTCGTCGAAGTCCTCGCCGAAGCGCTCGTACAGCTTCATAGCAACGTCTTCGTGGTCTTTCCAAGAGATGGGATGATTGTCAAAATCAGCAAAAGGCATGAAACAGGGATGAGGGACGAGGGATGAGGGATGAGGCGCTTCAATCCTCATTCCTCATTCCTCATCCCTAAATTATGATTTGATAATTCTTGATTGGTCGGGGATTTGGACTTCGATGACAGCCTTTTCATCAAGAATGATGCATTGGCAACCGAGGCGGCTTTCCAGCCTGGGGTCAATGGCACGGTCAACGAAGTCCATTTCCTTGTCGGTTATTTCTTCTAAGAACTCCTCGCCCTTTTCGATATAAACGTGGCAGGTGCTGCAAGCGCAAACGCCGCCGCAGTTGTGATTGAGGTGGATATGATGCTCCTCGGTGACTTCGAGAATGCTCAAGTCAACAGGAACATTTTCCACCGTTACCGGGGCGATGTTTTTGTCTTCAAATGTGAATTTTATGGTAGCCATTGTTTTTTTTAAAAGGTGGGCAAAGGTAACCGCCAAATTTATTTGGCGGCATCTCCTCAAATTACAGCCAAATAAAATGGGACTGTGTTTTTTAGCGGGAACGCCGTCCCGTAGGGACACAACATCGGTAGCAATCCACCAAACCCAACCCTTTTGTCCCGTAGGGACGCAACATCGGTAACAATCCGCCAAACCCAACCCTTCCGTCCCGTAGGGACGCAACATCGGTAGCAATCCGCCAAACCCAACTTTTCCGTCCCGTAGGGACGCAACATTTGCCTGAAAATTTCCGGCGAAATGTTGCGTCCCT
>CAZHLB010000951.1:0-2789 GCA_964533005.1 uncultured Saprospiraceae bacterium | reverse complement strand
CGCACTTACATTAAAGCTAAAAACGCATCTCAAATCTATTCCAGACTTTCAATTAAACTCAAGCTCCGCTAATGCCGGTTTGCAAGCGGCATTAGCGGAAGTGAAGCTGAAATGAAAGTGCGGAATTTGAAAACCCTCAATGCTCGATAAGTGGGAAGTTAGAGAAGTTGTCCAGATAAGCGGTGAAATCAGTTTCAGAGCATAAAACTTGATTGGATTGGAAAGAAAAATAGAGCGTCAAATTATCCTTGTAGGCAGTGCCAATTTGATTTAACTTGAAATGTTCCAGCAGTTTCTGCCGGCTAATCAATAAAAGCCTCGACCATTTTCCATTCCACCTTGCCAAAAAAACGTAGGTCAACTCCGGTCGAAACTCTTGCTTCAACTGCTCTATGGAAAGAGAAAACTTGGCGCTGAAACCATTTTGCCGTGCAGTTCCGGTCGAGGTTTTGACCTGCACTCGTGCAAATTCGCCATCTGCATCCCGAACCACAAAAATATCGTCGCCCACGTCCACTTCAGGAATGGCAACATTCCAGCCCCGGCAAAGAAATTCTGCCATCACGTGAAAATGCCCGGCTTTTCCCAAATAGAGGTTGTATCGTTTTGTCATGCGTGATATTCCACCGTTTTAATTACTTTATCAGTTGCCGCTTCGATAAACTCCAATTGCTTGATTTTATTCAATTCCTTACGTTCCTCAACGCCAATCAATGCTGGAAAAATGAATTTGGAGACCCGGTCAAAAAGGAACTCAACATTGCCATTTCTATCGAAAGCGACAAAGATGGGAGCAAGGGGCTTGGCTTTTGGAAACTCATTCACGATAGCCCTTTTTTCAAGCGGGTCAAGCCCAAAATTATAGCCGTCTAATTGCTTGGTAACTTTTATTTGAACCTTATTCATGCTGTCTATTTTTGAACAAAAGTACAATATTTGAGGAAGAAAGTTTACCTCGTTGGCACGAGTCTACATCAGTTTGCCCATGTTTCGAATAGTTTGAAGGCTTCCTCGTTTAATATATCATTGCTTTCATCATCGCTCTCCGGAATTGCTTCATCCAATTGAGCAATTAAGGCAGGCGGAAATTCTTTAGCAAGGGGGTCGTGATTTCTTAGCACTTCCAGGCATTGCTGAAACATAGCGCCTAAAATGCGTGGGTCTTGCACCTGAGCAATCAGGCTAACAAAATTTCCTCTGATTTCAACTGCGTTCATTTTTATCTGATTTTAGCGTCAAAATTAGTACAAAACATCCGCTGGTACTAGTCTATTGGCACGAGCCAACTTCCACATTAACTTTTAAATAGCTTGCAGAGGCGTCCCGATAGTTAGGGTGTAAATCTGTTGACACGAGACAACAGCACTGTTCAACTTCTCGGAATTTATTTGACCATCTACACAGTGTATTGAGACCAAAATTTTCAGACAGTTTCAATTCGAGCGGTGGGGTTTCAAAACCCCGCCGCTCGAATTGAAACTGTCTGAAAATTTAAAGATAGTTGCATTAGTTAGCTGAAACATTTTCTTACGTTTGCATGCGTTAAAGCTTCCTTTAAACACGAAGGACAAGACCTGAACTTTTACCTGCAACAACTACTGCCGCCCGACTTCCGATGGGCAAGATTTACCTCATAAAATAGTTCGCAATTCACCGCCGACAAGAAGGGGAAATCACCGAATCAAACGCCTTGTCCATGTTGTTCGTAAAGACATTGATTGCCCAAGACGGGATTGAGGCTACGCTGAAAATCCTCGAATCCAGCCTGCTCAGGCATGACCCTTTACACTTCAATCTCCTGATTGACATAGCTTCCTCCTGGCGCAGCCTTCAAGCGCAAGTCTTGCAAAATACTTTGCCTTACCATCAGATCGAAATTACCAGTTCCGCCCTGCGGCAGCGATTGCTTTCACTGCTGGATAAAATTGAAAATAATTATAGGCATCAAACAATTGCCATTGCCTACTCCGCTGAAAATGAAGAGGATGCAATGAAAATCCTTAAAAAACTTCAGCCTGTCTCGTATCCCATTCAGCTGGCTTTTTTCCCGGAAATTTCCTCGGGCGCCAATGCGGAAGTGCCTGTGGTAGAAGCCGTTCTGTCCATCGTTCATCTGGCAAATCAAGCCTGGGTTTTTCCTGCGCAAACCATCCAAATAGCAATCGAAAAGCAACTCCCGCTGCTTTTGCTTTTAACGAATGGCAACACGCCCGACCCGCTACCGGAAAAATGGCTGGGCTTGGAAAAGCAAAATTTGAACTCCATCGGAGCCGAGGAGAAAATCGCCATTTGGATAGGTGAAAAATTGATGCGGGCGAAGGCAATCTCCTCGCCTGCCGTGCAAACGCATGTGCTTCATGCCTTTCCAAAGGGCCCGATGGTAAGTTTCCACATGGTCAGCAGGAATCTGAAAGATGCGTATGCGGCTTACATTCAGCCTGCACAAGCCCATGCGGTTTTGTCGGAAGCAATAGCCTTTCGCAAGCAGGCTGACCCCGAAGAAAGCCAAGCCACCTGCATCCGCCACGCCGACTTGCCTGCGCCAGCCGCAGTGCCGCCCTCCGTTTATTGGCAAGCGGCTTTCACCGAGGCTTGTTTGCATGGGCCCAGGATGCTGGCTGCTATGTTGCTGGTGGTGCCTGACCTGGCTTTTGCTTCTTCGGTCAGATTAGAACGGCAGCATTTGCTGGAAAAACTAAAAACCTGGCGGGGAGAAGAATAAAAACAGCGCATTTTCAATCGCTGGTAGTGTCAACTTGTGAGTGGTGAGTGGTGACTGGTGACTGGTG
>CAZHLB010000950.1:0-2792 GCA_964533005.1 uncultured Saprospiraceae bacterium | reverse complement strand
GAAGGCTTCGTTTTCATTGCCCCTCGCATTGGTTCCGCTCGTTGCGCTGAAGCCCATGCCTCTTTTTGCGAAAGCTTCCCAGATGATGCACTGGTTGACGCCGCCGGTCAGGGCTTCGTCGGCAGCGAGAATGGCATCCCGGCTTTGCAGGAAAGTGGGGCTGCACGGTTGCAATTTCAAGCCGTCAATCACGAGTTGGAGTGCCAGCGTGTTGCCTTTGTCAAGTGCGCCGCTGGTGATGTCTTCGTCGTAGCCGTAGTGGTCAATCAGCGCAATGGTCATTTCCCAAAGGGCGGTGCAGAAGATGAAACCGATGCCGTGAGGGACGCTGATTTCGGTGTTTGCGATGTCTTCGTAGGTGTAGCCATTGACGTTCAAATCCGTGGAATACTTCGCCGGGCGGATGCCCAAACCGTCGGTCGGCTGGTCGAAAACGTAGCTGCCGACACCCCTGCCTTCTGCGCCAATTTCCTCGATGGTTTCAGGATTCATGGTCAACATCAGGGCAAAAAAGTCGCTCCAGCCTTCGCCCGCTTGCTCGTCACCACTGAGGCAGCCGAGGTGTGGGCCAGGCCCTCCTGTCAGGCGGTTGGAGACGCCGTGACCATATTCGTGGGTGATGATGCCGTTGTCGAAGTCGCCGTCTTTGTTGGCGGGGGCAGGCGTCAGGCGTTTGAGGCTGACGTTGACGATGCCGAGGGCAATTTCGTCTTTGAGTTCCAAGCCGTCTTCGTAGCTAATCATGCAGGACGGGATGATGATGGCATTTGCGCCGTTCTCCGCTGCGCCTCCCATGGCGATTGCGCCTCCGCCGGGCACGTTGTTGATGACAATCACGCCTGCTGCGCCGCCCAACTGAGCGCCCATCACCTTCTCGATGAAGGAGCAAGTGCCCCGGTCAATCAGGACGATTTTACCCTGGACGTTGTTGTTTGGCGGCAAGCCAACGCCTTGCCCCGTGCCGCAGCCGCAGTCGTTGGTGCAGGCGACTTGCATGTTTTGATTGGCTTCCACGATGACCAGTTGCCCGGTGACCCCGGTGGTCGTGATGGCGGGCCCAAAAGCTGCCGGGATGCCGCTAAAATGGACGCCGCCGAGCGGGTAGCTCGAAGAATTATTGATATGCACGAGTTCCGCCTCGGCATTGCTCGACCAGAGGTACATCTGCATTCTGCCGGGCACGCCGTCGGGCAGGGTCAGGAAGTTGGCGTTGTTCATGCCGCCGCCGTCCTGGGCTTCCGCATGAACCGGGTCTGCGCCGACGCCGCCTTGACCGGCATTGTTGAATTGGAAATTGCCGGCGGGAGCCGTGAACCCGTATTGCCAAAGCACGTCGTGGATATGGTTATTCCAGAAAAACAGGTTGGTGACAGCGGCATTGGTGTAGGTGCCGGGCTGCTGGTTGAAATTGACGGGGAAGTCAAACATCAACGTTCCGCCGGGTACGCCGCCGACCGGGGAAGTTCCTGCATTGACGCCGAGTTTGTCTTCGTAGGCATAGACGTTGTTGCCCCGTGTGATGGCGTAAGGAATGGTTCCGTCGTGGTGCCAGCCAAACGGGGAGGCGGCAGGGTCGCCGCTGGTGTTCATGAAAGTGCGGCTGCCGAAGCTGGGCGCTTCGATGGGCGCTTCGTACACCCGGTAAAAATTTCCGACCATCAGGCTTTCATCAGATGCGATGCCGGGGGCATTTTTGGAAAAAACCGAACTGATATTTTCTTCCGATTGAGGAAAAAAATCGAAGGCGTTGTCAGCCTTTTCCATGCCGATTTTACCCATCTCCAATTTGCTACAGCTACCGGCAGAATGCTCATGGTTGAAGGTGCATTTGATGACCAAATCCTGCGTGGCAAGCACTTTCCCGCTCTGGGCGTCCACTTCCACGACCCAGTAGTTTTGGGCATTCAGTGAATAAATCTGCACCTGCCAAGCCAGCCGCAGCGAGCCGTCTTCCGTCACGACATAGACCAGTTTCGCCGGAATGTCATTTTGAGAAATTCCAGCCTTGCTAACCAGGGTTTCCTGCGCCGCATTTTTCTGGCTGGAAAGCACGGTCGGGGCTGATTTCGCCTGCAAACTCAGGCTTTGCGCAGCCGCCTGCACCGCCTGCACCGGGCTGAGGGAGGCATTGCCCTTGCGCAGGCGGGTGGCGAGCTTTTTCTCCAAATTGCTGGCTACGTGCAGCACGTCCCCGTCGCCTTTGTAGTGCAGACCGAGGATGGCATTTTTGATTTCAATGCCGTTGTGGCGCTGCTGGACATAGACGTGGGTCAAGCCGTTGTGGTCGTCCGTGTAGGCGCTGGAAACCAGCAAATCCGCCACGTCGAGGTCGCTCAAACCCAGTTTGGCTTTGTTCTGGGAGAGGTAATCATTGGCTTTGCGCAAGGCTTTATCCGTTTGCGAGGAAGCCTTTGAGGAAAAAAGCAGGCAACCTAAAATGACGAGGAACATCCCCATTTTCAGGTTGAAAGCAGCCTGGTTGAGGCTGCTATTGTTGAAGTGGACAAGTATGGATTTCATTGAAGAATCGGATTTAGTTAGTTGAAAAAATTTGGTTGACGATGCAAAAATGCGGGCAGGGCGGGCGGCGCCTGGCGAAGGCTGATGTGGCTCTGGAAACGGGAAAAAAATGTTGGTGGGAATGCGTGCTTTTTTTCCCGGTCACGGAAGGTTTATCAGATGGGGAAAAGAAGTGGGGAAGTTGGAGGCAATTTTGCTTGGACGGTGAAACTGCTCATCGTTTTTGATTAAATGATTGATGATTACATGATTACATGATTGTTGATGGAATG
>CAZHLB010000949.1:0-2795 GCA_964533005.1 uncultured Saprospiraceae bacterium | reverse complement strand
AACCTCTTTGTCAACCGACAAATGAAACATCCCAAATTTTTTCAAAATTTTTCTCCAAAACCACCTCTCTCCGAAAGTTTCTCAACTGAACAAGTCCTTCTTCTCCCAAGCCTTTTTCTGAAAAGACATCAAAAACTCAATTATCAGCAAGACCAGCGCAGCGCCGATGAAATACTGAAAAAAACTGCGGTGCTCCGAAAAAGCGTGCGACTCCCCTTCCTGCTTTTCCATCTTGTCAATGCTCTCCTGCAAGCTCTGCGGAATCTGAAAACTCCGGGCGATATTGAAATAGGAACCGCCGCCTTTTTCCGCCACCTCCCCAAGCATCTGCTCGTTGAGGCGGGAGCGCACAACCCTGCCATTTTCATCCCGCTTGTATTCTTTCCGCCTGCCGACCGTGATGGGTATCGAAGCCCCTTGCTCCGTGCCCACGCCAACGGTGAAAAGTAGTACTCCTTCATCTTTCGCTTGCGTCGCCTGGTCGAAGGCGGAGCCGTCGTGGTCTTCGCCGTCGGAGATGATTATCAAGGCTTTGTGGCTGCCGTTGTCTTCGGGAAAGGAGCGGCGGGCAAGTTCGATGGCTTCACCGATGGCAGTTCCTTGCGTTCCGGCAAGCTCGGTATTGGCGCTGCGGAGAAACAATTGAGCGGCGGCGTAGTCCGTCGTGAGTGGCATTTGCAGGTAGGCGTTTCCGGCAAAAAGAATGACGCCGAGGCGTTCGCCCTTGAGTTTTTCCACCAGGTCTTCGGCGAATTTTTTCGCCCGCTCCATGCGGTTCGGGGCGATGTCCTGCGCCAACATGCTATTCGAAATATCGAGGGCGATGAAAACGTCCACGCTCTTGCGGCTGGCTTTGTCCCGCTTGGTTCCCCACTGCGGGTTTGCCCAGCCAATCACGAGGAAAGCAAGCGCCAGCAGCAGCAAGCCAAATTTCACCGGGTGCTTCCACCTGGATGCTTCCGGCATCAATTGCGCCATGAGCGACGGAATGCCAAATCGCTCGATGGCTCGCCTGCGCCAATGCCAGTACAGAAAAAACAGCAGCGCCAAAATGGGCAGCATGAAAAGTCCAAACAGGTAATCCGGATGCTCGAAACGGAACATAATCCTATGTGATAGAGCATTTTTGGAGAGAGAAAAATTTTCAATTTTTCTCTCTCCAAAGTTGCCTTTTTTTAGTGCAAACGCTTGACCATCAATTGCTCAACTTTTGCCAGCAGACCTTTTGGCGACATGGCTCGCCAGTTGACTTCGTTGAATTGGTCGCCGAAATTGACGTAATACTGAAGCCGGGTTTCCCGCATTTCATCTTCGACGTGCCGGTAAATATTGAGCAAGCAAACCCAGCCGCCTTCTTCGCTCACGTCTTCGTACCATTCTTCGTAGTAACAATCGTCGGAAGCGTGAAAATTCAGCACGTTTTCGCAGATGAGAATGAAGCGGTGGATGCCGTGCCGGATGAGTTCGTCCGCCACCTCTCGTTTCAGAAACATCACGTCGTTGTGCAGGCAGTCGTTCCATTCGCCGAGCATTTCGAAGACTGCGAAGCCTGCTTCGTAGTCGGCAAACAGTATTTTCATGTACAACGTAGAAGAGCCAAATTCATCCCATTGCGGGTGAATGAAGTAGTTATAGACCTTTTGGGTGAAGTGAAATTCACTGTACTCCCGCCCGTAAAATGGGGAGTGTTTGTCTTCGGCGGCGTCGTATTCGTCTCGCCAGCGGTGGAACGGCTCGATGTCGTGCATTCAGTTTTTCTCCTTTTCGGTTGAATTGGTTTGGTCAAAAAGCCAAGTAAAAATAGCCTGGGAGGGAAAAAGGTTGGAATTTTTTTTTCAATGTTTGAAGGTCGAACCATTCCGAAAGTTGCCAACTTTCGGAATGGTGACCCGCTAAAAAATGCAGCCGTATGTTCATCGAACGCAACACTTTCCACCTCAAATTCGGCGCTGGCAAAGAAGCCATCCGCCTCTGGAACGAATACCTCCGCTCTGCCTGCGAAGCCGACTCCACCCTGCAAGCCCGCCTGCTCACTGACCTGACGGGCGATGCCTACGTGCTTGTTTTGGAATTGAGTTACGAAACTTATGCTGAACTGGAACCGAGCCTTTGCCGCCTGACCCGGCAGCCCGAATGGAAGGAATTTTACGAGCAGTTTATTCCGCTTTGCGAAAGGTCGGAGCGGGTGCTTTTCAAGAATGTTTTTCCTTAGTTTTTGAGCCTGCCTAAACCAGCTTTGAGTGGGGTTGATGAAGTTGATGAGGTTAATCAGGTTGATTTTGCTGCAAAATCAACCTGATTAACTTCATCAACCTCATTCAACCAAATTCTACCGCTTCTTCCTCACCTCCGTCGGCTTCGCCTTTTTCACCGGCTTTTTTTCCTCGGCTTCCGGCAAGTTGGTGGCAGCCGGAAATTCATATTTCCTTGCAAACCAAACGATTCCCCAAACTGCCAAACCCAGCGCCAGCAGCGAGGTGAGCAGGGAAATCAATTCGCCGGTGTGGTAAGATTTTGGTGAGAAAACCATTTTCAACTCATGTTGCCCGGCAGGCAATTTCGCTGCCCGCAGCAGGAAGTTCGCCTTCGTAAAATCAGGCGCTTTTTGCCCGTCGAGGTACATGCTCCAGCCTTTCGAGGGCGGGTAATAAATCTCTGAAAACACCGCCAACTGGTCGCTGGCAGCCGAATATTGATAGGTCAAAGTGTCGGGATGGTAGCGGGTCAGGCGGATGCTGGCAGCGGAATCGAATTGCGGCGTAAAACCTTCCAAACCAGTGGCGTAGGATTTTTGC
>CAZHLB010000948.1:0-2796 GCA_964533005.1 uncultured Saprospiraceae bacterium | reverse complement strand
CGACACCTTGCGGCACTTTGACGAGCTTGCCCCGGCGGGCGTCCGTTTTGATTTTGCCAAAGGCGAAATTGCCAGTCCAAATGCCACTGCCGCAAAACCTGCCGCTCAGTCGTCAGGTGCCATTTCTTTTTTGGAAAAAAACATCCAAGTCCTGCTGACCCTGGATGAAAAATCCTTCGAAGGCGGCAAACACGGCGCTTCGCACCCCATTGCCTGGCGGCAAGATTTCGAGGGTGGGCGCTCATTTTACACGGCGCTTGGGCATACCATCGAGGCATATTCCGACGAAAAATTTCTGAAACACCTGCTCGGCGGCATCCGGGACGCCATCGGAAAAGGCAAGCTGGATTATTCAAAAGCCAAAACGCAGCGCATCCCGCCGGAAGACCGCTTCATCCGAACCGTCCTCGCAGAAAACCTCGACGAGCCGACCGAACTCGACGTTTTCCCCGACGGCAAAGTGATTTTTGTGGAGCGCAAAGGCGCAATCAAAATCTACGACCCGGAGACCGACACGGTAGTGACGGTCTGCCATTTTCCGGTTTATCATGCTGAGGAAGAAGGACTTATGGGCGTGGCGCTCGACCCCGGCTGGGAAAAAAACAGGTGGATTTACCTGTATTATTCCCTCGACGATGCAGGCGGCAGGCGCAACCGGCTCTCCCGTTTTGAGTTTTTCGACAACATGCTACACCTCGCTACGGAGAAAATGATGCTCGAAGTGCCGGAGCTGTACGGCTGCTGCCACACTGGCGGCTCGATTGCTTTCGACGCCAAAGGAAACCTGTTTTTGAGCACTGGCGACAACACGAACCCCTTCGAATCAGACGGTTTTGCGCCGATGGACGAGCGACCCGGCAGGGCGCTTTGGGATGCGCAAAAATCCAGCGCCAACGCCAATGATTTGCGAGGTAAAATCCTGAGAATCAAGCCGCAAGCTGACGGAACGTACACCATTCCCGAAGGCAATCTTTTCCCAAAAGGTACGCCCGGCACACGCCCTGAAATCTTCGTGATGGGCTGTCGAAACCCTTACCGCATCTCGGTAGACAGCAAAACAGGCTGCGTTTTTTGGGGCGACGTCGGGCCCGATGCAGGCAGAAATCGCTTCCAACGGGGGCCCAAAGGCTACGACACTTTCAACCGGGCTTGCGAACCTGGCAACTATGGCTGGCCCCTGGTTCGGGGCAATCATGTTTATTTCGACTACAATTTTTCCACCCAAAAAGCAACCGCTCAATTCGACGCTTTGCACCCGGTAAATGATTCGCCCAACAACACAGGCATCCAGGAATTACCGCCCGTCCAGCCTCCGCTAATTTGGTATTCCTACGATGAAAGCCTTGAATTTCCCTGGGTCAGCACGGGCGGCAAGAACCCGATGGCAGGTCCAATTTTTCACGCCGCTGATTTTGTGTCGCCAAACTCCAGTTTGGCGAAGGCATCCGCCGAACTGGAGTTCGGCGGCACGTTTCCCGAATATTTCGAGGACAAACTGTTCATCTACGAGTGGATGCGTAACTGGATTTACGTCGTCACGCTCGACTCGGCGGGCAACTTCGTGCAAGCCGACCCGTTCCTGCCGAGCCAAAAATTCAGCCGCCCGATGGACATGGCTTTTGGCAAAGCCGGCGCTTTGTACGTGCTCGAATATGGTGAGCAATGGTTTGCCGCCAATCCCGACGCCCGCCTGAACAAAATCGAATACGCACCCGGCAACCGCAAGCCCGTGCCGCACATCCATGCCTCGAAAACCATTGGCGCTGAACCACTTGCGGTGCATTTTTCCGCAGACTCGACGCTCGATTACGACCACGATTCGCTGACTTTTAACTGGACAATTCAGGGTGCCAGCTTCCGCACTGGCGGGGTGAAATTTGACTATACCTTCAATTTTCCGGGCAAATACGAAGTCGTTTTGAAAGCCACCGACTCGCACGGCGCAGTTTCCAGGGCAACAAAAGAAATCGTCGTCGGCAACGAACCGCCTGCGCTCGCTTGGGAAATCAGCGGCAACCAGACTTTTTTCTGGGATGACGAAAATCTGCGTTACCGCCTGAAAGCCAGCGATTTGGAAGACGGCAGTCTCGAAAATGGCAAGCTCGATACCCGCCGTTTGAAGATTTCAATTGACTACCTGGCGCAAGGGCAAGACGTGGCTGCCATCGTTTTAGGACACCAATCGCAAGCTTCAGTGGGCAGTCTTCAGTTTGCGAAAGGCAAGGTTTTGATTGACAAAAACGACTGCAAAACCTGCCACTCCGAAGACCGAAAAGTGAACGGGCCCAGTTATGTGGACATCGCCAACAGATACTACGGCAGCGAGTTTGCGGAGCAAAACCTGCGAGGAAAAGTCATCAAAGGCGGCGCAGGCAACTGGGGCAAAACCGCCATGGCTGCCCACCCGAACCTGACCGAAACCGAAGCTTCCGAAATTGTCAAATACATCCTTTCGCTGGCAGGCGAGGTGCAAGTGAACAACCCCTTGCCCTGGCAGGGAATTTACCTAACCAATGCGCACCTCAAAAATTCCGGCAAAAAAGAAGACCAGTCGGAAGAAGGCGCCTACGTTTTCCAGGCGAGCTACCGGGACGAGGGCAGAGACGGCACAAATTCCCTCGCTGCCAAAAGCATCCTGTTGCTGCGCCATCCAAAAGTCGAAGCAGAAACCTTCGAAAAGGCAAGCAAAGGCGTCCGAAAATCAAGGCTGGATGAGACGGACACCACCATCGTAAAGGACATCGTGAGCGGCAGGTACGTCGGTTTTGAAAAATTTGACCTGACCGACGTTGGCGC
>CAZHLB010000947.1:0-2801 GCA_964533005.1 uncultured Saprospiraceae bacterium | reverse complement strand
GAACAGTTCCTTCCAGGATGACAAAAGCGACTCGGCTGGACGCAGTGAGACGCAGTAAGAATCAGAGAAATTCAGAGCGACGTAGTGAAATAGGTTCTTCCAAATCACCAAATTCAAATGACCATGAATTCCAGGGAAATCATTCTCTTGCTCGCCCTCGCTTCCGCCACCGGGCTTTGGAATTGCGGCGTCGTCCAAGATTTCAACCTCTTTTCCATCCAGGACGACATGCAATTGGGCAAGCAATTCAGCCAGGAAATTGCCAACAATCCCAAGCAGTACCCCGTCTTGTCGGAAAGCAACAACCGGGAAGCGTACAGCTACGTCAAGGGCATCACGCAAAAAATCCTGAAAAGTGGCAAAGTCCCGCACGCCAACGACTTCGCCTGGCAGGTGAAAATTATCAATGACGACAAGACTTTGAATGCCTTCGCCGTGCCGGGCGGCTACCTGTATGTTTACACCGGGTTGATAAAATACCTCGACTCGGAAGACCAGTTGGCAGGCGTGATGGGGCACGAAATCGCCCACGCTGCCGAGCGCCATTCGACTGAGCAGATGACCAAAATCTATGGCTTGGACGCCGTGCGGCAAATCATCACCGGCAAGCAAGACCCCGGCGTGGTCGAGCAAATCCTGCTCGGTTTATCGTCCATGAAATTCAGCCGGGCGCACGAGACGGAGGCGGATGAAAGCTCGGTGCTTTACCTTTGCGGAACGAGCTACAATGCAGCCGGAGCGGCAGGTTTTTTCAAAAAAATCAGCGGCAAAGGCGGCAACCCGCCTGAATTTTTAAGCACTCACCCGAACCCCGGTAACCGCATTAAAAACATCGAAACCAAAGCACAAAGCCTTGGCTGCCGGGGCAGTCAGACCAATAAATCTGACTATGCCCGCCTCAAAAAACTCCTTTGAAATTACCCGCGGAGAGAGGTAGTTTTTGAGAAAAATTTTTCTCAAAAACCACCTCTCTCCAAATGTTGCTTCTTCGTGCTAACCAACTTTGGACAATCCAGACTTTACTCCATTCCCCGCACTTTCCTGAGCAACCGGGTGGCGGTCAGCTTAGTCGTTTTTGAAACCCTCGTCGGCATTTGTGGCTACATGACTTTGGAAGGCTACAACCTCCGGGAAGCTTTCTACATGAGCGTCATCACCATTGCCACCGTCGGCTTCGGCGAGGTCAAAGAGCTGACCCCGGCAGGTCAAATTTTCACCTCCTTTTTCATCATCCTCAACATTGGCATCTTTGCCTACGTGCTCTCCGTATTCACTTACTACGTCATCAATGGCGAAATTTTCAAAACCATGCACCTCAGCCTCATCAAAGGAAAAATCGAACAATTGAATAACCACGTGATTGTCTGCGGCTTCGGGCGGTACGGCAGGGAGGTGGCGCATCATTTCGAGCACCACAAAATGCCCTTCGTCATCCTCGAACACGACCCGATGGTCATCGAATTCATCCAAAAAAGCGAGGAGCGCATCCTCTATGTCGAAGCGGATGCAACGACGGATGAGGCGCTGCAACAGGCTGGCATCTTGCGAGCCAAAGCTCTCATCACCGCCCTGCCGGATGATTCCGACAACCTATTCATCGTGTTGACTGCCAGGCAGTTGAATCCGAAATTAAACATCATCAGCCGGGTCTCGCAGGTGAAATCGCAGCGAAAATTGCTGCTTGCCGGGGCGAATCACATCGTGATGCCAGAGCAAATCGGCGGCTTTTACATGGCGACTTTGGTCAGCAAACCGGGCGCTTCGGAGTTCTTTTCTTACATCACCCGGGAGGCGGAATCGGACATCGAGTTCGAGGAAATCATGTTCCGGGATTTGCCAAAATTATGGCAGGGCAAAGCCATTAACGAGTTGCACATCCGTCGGGAAACGGGCACGAACATCATCGGTTTTAAGGAACCTGGCGGCGGCTACGTCGTCAATCCATCGCCAAATACGGTGCTGGTGGAAAACAGCAGCTTCATCGTGCTGGGCACGAGGGAGCAGTTGGAAGCGCTGCGGCGGTATTTGAAAAAGTTGGAAGGATTAGTCGGATGAAAGAGCAAGTTTCTGGTTGTTTCCTTGTCTGACTGAGTCGCTCTTTGCCGCTCTAAGTCGCCTTTGTCATCCTCGAAGAGGAACCGTCCTGTCGTGCATTTGCCAGCCAGGACGGTTCCACTTCGAGAATGACAAAGGCGACTTAGAGCGGCAAAGAGCGACTTGGACGGTTCCTCTTCGAGGATGACAAAGGCGGCTTAAAGCGACTTAGTCAGACGTGTACTGGTTCCTGGCGGAATGACAAAAAAGGCAGCGAAATCAAATTTTATGAAAGAAATCAAAGACAAACATTTCATCAAAGCCCCCATTTATGAAGGTGGCCCGCAGGCATTGAAACAGTTCATCACTGAAAACTTGCGCTACCCGCAGGAGGCGTTGGAACATAAAATCGAAGGCACCGTCACCGTGCAATACGACATTGATTATCAAGGGAAAGTAGTGAGCGCCAAAGTCATTTCCGGCATCGGTCACGGCTGCGACGAGGAGGCGATGCGGTTGGCGAAAATGCTCATTTACCAGATGCCGAAGAACCGGGGTGTGCGGGTGATTTTTCACAAAACCATGCAGGTGCATTTCCGGCTGCCGAAGGTGAAACAAGTGCCGGTGCAGGTGCAGTACGATTATGTTTCGACGCAAAGCCAGCAAGGCGAGGTGACGAGCGGGGGCGGATACACTTTTACTATTTCGACGTAATGAGGTTTAGACTTTGGACACTTTTGAGACGCGAGGAGGATGGGAACGCGGAT
>CAZHLB010000946.1:0-2803 GCA_964533005.1 uncultured Saprospiraceae bacterium | reverse complement strand
GGACCCGGCAAGTTTCCGGCAATTCTCGAACCCACCCGCAGCAGATATTCCGTCGGCGTGCCAGGGAACCCGGAAATGGTGTCAACAATGAAAGTTGAAGCGTAGGCATCCGTGCGAATACAGTAATTGATGGCAGTATCAGGTTGAGCACAAGACGAGAAGAGGTCAATTACATACTCGCTGGTGCTGTTGCCGACCTTGTTAAAGCGCAGTTCCAGTTCCGTGTTGAAGCCGGAGTTGAATTCAAACCAAACATCCCAAAACTCCCCGGTCAGGCGGCAGGATGGGCGGGGAAAACCGTCTTCCCAACCGGCATGTGTGTTGTCGCTTTCGTGAATCACGTCGAAGCCATCTGCTTGCTCCTTCGTGATGACCCAGGCGGAGTCGGGCGTGGCGCAATTATCGTTCGATGGGAAGGGAGGCATCTCCACTTTCTTGAGTTGGAAAGCACCGCTACCCTGGTCGCCACCTGACCAGCCGCCAACGGAAATGGAGTAGGTGACGCCGCTTTCCACGGGAAAAACGGAGCGGGAAGTATAGCCGCCGCACTCACCACCCTGTGGGTCAACCCCGTCGTCGCTGCAACCGACCAGGCTAAGGAGGTCGGGCGGGCAAGTGGCGGATTTGTAAATGGCGACCCGGCTGTCGTAGTTTGCCGTGTTGCAGTTCGTCCATTCCATCCAACCAGTGAAGTCCGGAGTGAAGCGAAACCAAACATTTCTGAAAACCTGGGTCTCATTGGGTGGGACAAAACAGAACTGGTCAATGTGAACGGGCCCGTCGTCGAGTGCGTCCACGGTGGAAAAGGACACGGTGATGGAGTCTTCGGCGCCTAAATCTAACGGGATGAAATTGGCGCAGAGGTCATTCTGCGGACCCGCAGGGACGTATTTCTCGACGAAAAAAGTGCCATCACCCTCTTGTCCCGGTGGGTCTGCCCCATAGCCGCCGAGGCGCAACAGGTAAGTTTTGCCTTGTTCCACGCCGAAAACCACCTCCGAGGTAGAACCGATGCAAGCGGCTGGACCGTCTTCATTGCAGGCATGCACGTCGCTGTCGGCAGGCAGGCAGGTTACGCCCGCTTTATAGACGATGATTTTCGTGTCGAAATTAGCAGTGCCGCAGGTGCTGAATTTAGCGAAGCCCGAGTAGTCGGACGTGAACAAATACCAGACGTCGTTGAAGGTCGAATCCGGCGCATTGCCGGCAGAGGCGCAGGAAACCGGATGCGAAGGACCATCCGTGGTGGCATTGATAGTAGAAAAGGCATAAGTCCCCGTGTCGATGGCGATAGCATCGGCGCAGTTGTCGTTGGGTGGCGCTTGGGCTGCCAAGTCGAAGCAGCAGCAGCAAGCTGCCAGAAAAATGGAAATGCGTAGAATTTGAAGCATAACAATTGGATTTGATGAAAAATGAAAGTTTGTCACTGGCGAAAGTAGAAAAATTGGCGATGGGCGATTGATGGGCTTGCCAAATATTGCGGTGGGAAAATTGGGTTTTGCCGTTTGGCTGCAATTTGGAAATTCCAGACAACCGAAATCTTCGTCTGCGCCACCTTTCCGAAAGTTCCAAACTTTCGGAAAGGTCGCTTTCAGCTTGCAATGAAATACTTTCCTTTTCTTGTCTCCTGCATTCTTGTCTTGCTTTTTGCTTGTTCCTCCGAACAGCAAGGCACCGTCACACCTGCCTTTTACCACTGGCAAACTTCCCTGCAACTCACTGAAAACGAGCGCCTTCACCTCGATTCGCTTGGCGTGAAAAAGCTTTACGTCAAGTTTTTCGACGTGGATTGGGACGAGGCGAGCGGGCAAGCCGTGCCGTTGGCGAAGGTGGAAATTGATACGGAGAGGCTGGCTGGGCTGGAAATCGTGCCGGTGGTTTTCATTACCAACCGGACGCTGGTCAACCTGCCTGCCGGGGAGGTGGACAGCTTGGCGGGGCGCATTTTTGAGAAAATTTTGGCGCTTGCAGACTCACCCCTGACCCCTAAAGGGGAACCGAACCGGCGAGATTCGAGCGTAAATTGGCAAGGGTTTCGGGTAAATGAGGTTCAATTTGACTGCGATTGGACGGAGCAAACCAGGGAAAAATATTTCCGCTTGCTCGAAGCCTTCCGCCAAAAAACTGCCTCGTCCAATTCATTCCTCATCCCTCATCCCCCATCCCTCTCATCCACGATTCGCCTGCATCAACTCAAGTTTTTTGAGAAAACTGGCGTCCCGCCCGTTGACCGGGGAATGCTCATGTTTTACAACACCGGCGACCTGGAAGACTGGCAAACGGAAAATTCCATCCTCGATTTGAACGCCGCAATCAACTACCTGCCAAAATCCAAAATCGCCTATCCGAAGCCCCTCGACGTGGCGCTGCCGCTGTTCCGTTGGGGCGTAATTTTTCGGGACGGCGAAATGATAAAACTAATCAACGACCTGAGTGAGAGCGATTTGCAAGACACGACGAGGTTTGAAAAAATAGCTGCCCACCGCTTTGCCGTGCGAAAAAGCACCTACTTAGATGGCTATTATTTGTACGCTGGCGACTTGATTCGGCTGGAAAGCGTGAGCCGGGAGCGGCTGGAACAGGCGGCGGAATTGCTGGCGAACAGATTTCCGAAATCTTCAAGATTTCGGAAATCTTCTCGGACGGTTGCATTTTATCACCTCGACGCTACTTTGATGGCGAGTTTCCCGGCAGGGGCTTTGACGAAGATTCTGCAAAATTGGGAACGGTAGCCCAAAGCTGACAGGTGCGATTTGGATGTTGAAGTTGAAAAATCGAAGATTTTTCAACTTCAACATCCAAA
>CAZHLB010000945.1:0-2810 GCA_964533005.1 uncultured Saprospiraceae bacterium | reverse complement strand
TTTGCACCAATGCACGAAGCCAGTCTGTTCAAAATAAGAACTGCGTTTGCAAGCTGCGCCGGGGTCTTCAAAAAATTAACATCCACTTTTCAATAAAACCAGCACATCGCTAATGCCGGTGCCGAGGGTTCGGGACAAGTCATGCAACCGGCACTTCTACACATTTGCACAAATGCTCGAAGCCAGTCTGTTCAAAATAAGAACTGCGTTTGCAAGCAACGAAGGAAAGTGAGCTTTGAAGAAAAGGAACGGAAGTGTCGGCAGCAGCGGCGGTGAAGGTAAAGGCTTCTTGACTGGTCAAGAACTTTCAAAAAACCATACCTTTGCATAAAAGCGCAAGAAAATGAATACAGCAATCAAAATACCGCTTCGCTCGCTAAATCCTTTACTAATACAGGATTTGCAAGAAAAATATCCATCTGCAATGGTTCACGTGGAACTGGTCAATCAGGTGGTGCGGGAAGGTTTGACGGAAGAAAGATTTTGGGAACTTATTTCCATGCTCGATTGGAGCAAAACGGGCAACGATGACGCCGTAATTGAACCGGTTGTGAATGCCTTGGCAAATTCATCGGTGCGGCATATTTACGAGTTCGAGGATATTCTTTCAGAAAAACTTTACCAACTCGACGGTATTGAATATGCCCGAAATACCGGCGATAATGCCTACATGTCAGAAGATGATTTTTTCTCGGTAGATGGCTTTCTTTACGACCGCTGTTGCGTAGTAGCAAATGGAAAGGCGTTTTTTGAACAAGTATTGAAAGACCCGGCAAAAATGCCAAAGGAGATGGATTTTGAACCTTTGCTAAACATTGCAAGCAAAGCCTACAAGCGAAAAACAGGCAAGGAATTTAAGTATTTCCCAGCGTTTAACTATGAGACTTTTAGCAACAAAGAAGGGTGGCAAAAAAAGCAAGCAAGGAAAAACGGAAGAAAATAGAAGAAAACTTGACACCACGATTTAACACTCACTTCACTCACTAATTGCTATGCATGGAAATCTGAAAAAAAACCCGAAGCCTTATCATTTGTACGGCATTTTTGAAAAGTCAACGGACGACCTTCTGAAATTCGGCATAAGTGGCGGCAAATTCGGAAAGGATGGTCTTTCAAAGCGTCCGAGAAGACAAGTGCTCCTCTTCAATATTGGAGCAGGTTTCCTGAAATTCGTTGCCAGAATTCTACTTTTCAATATTCCGGGAAGAGCTGAAGCTAACAGAATTGAACGAGAACATATCGAGGCATATCTTAAAAAACATGGTCATAAGCCACCTGGCAATTTGGTTTGAAAAAACGCCTGCAAAAGTCAGCCGCTTTTAAAGTTATGCAAATGCATGACTTTAAATAGCATAGTTTACGACAGCCGCCCGGACATCAACCAGCTGCGCCGGGGTCTTCCAAAAAATCAACTTCCACTTTTCAATAAAATCAGCACATCGCTAATGCCGGCGCCGAGGTTTCGGGGCAAGTCATGCGACCGGCACTTCTACACATTTGCACCAATGCTCGAAGCCAGTCTGTTCAAAATAAGAACTGCGTTTGCAAGCAACGAAGGGAAGTGAGCTTTGAAGAAAAGGAAGGGAAGTGCCAGCAGTGGAGGTGGAGGTAAAAGTGAGCAGACATACACTGGTTCATGGCGAGTGATATCGGGATTGCACCACCTTTGCCAGCCAACAAAAGCCTTCGGGACAAAGCCGGGGGCTTTTGTATTTTAGTTGTAAGAACAAGCATACATGGTTACCTTCGCAAAAAAAATCACATCATGCATACCGCCGTCAAAATGCCGCTTCGCTCGCTCAATCCCACCACCGTCAGGGAATTGCAGCAAAAATATCCGAATGGAGAAATGCAGGTTCTCGTGGAAAACAAGCCCGCCGCTGCCAGTGAAATGAATGAAGACCGCTTCTGGGAAATCATTGAAAAGCTGGACTGGAACAAGG
The DNA here is from genome assembly GCA_964533005.1 of uncultured Saprospiraceae bacterium. GTDB lineage: Bacteria > Bacteroidota > Bacteroidia > Chitinophagales > Saprospiraceae > UBA6168. The sequence goes on along the minus strand of CAZHLB010000945.1, from coordinate 867 downwards.
AAAATGCCAATGATATTCTCGCACCGGCGGCAGAGGCTTTGAGCCAATATTCCGAACAGGACATACGACAGTTCAGCGAAATCCTTGCCCGCAAATTATACAACCTGGATGGAGAACGTTTTGCAAGGGAACTTGACCCCGAAGATGCTTACTCGGATGATGAGGATGCCTATTTTTCAGTGGATGTCTTTTTATATGCCCGATGTTTAGTCGTTGCAAATGGCAGGACTTTTTATGAAGAAGTCATGCGAGACCCTTCTAAAATGCCGAAGGGATATGATTTCGAACCTTTGTTGTATCTCGCAAATAATGCCTGGGAATTAAAAACCGGGCAGGACGACTATTTCCAATACACGGAATATTGGTATGAAACATTTAGCAACCCGGAAGGCTGGCATGGCATAGTGCCGCTCAAAGAAAGAATTTTGCAAACAAATGGCTAAACACGGAAACTCTCACGAAAACGACGCCGAGCACCACCTTTATGAAATCCGTGACCGACGCTTGGATGACGTTCATAAATATGGCATTTGCGGCAGACCACTCAACAAGGACGGCACTTCGCCAAGAGCCAATGAACAAGTGAATTATCTCAATCGAGCTATGCGCTGGGCATGCTTTTTTGCAAAAGTTCTCGTGACTGGCATTGCTGAAGGTTGCGGGCAGAAGAAATGGAAGAAGAATATGCTCGACGATATGAGGCTGAAACAGGCGAAAGACCGCCGGGGAATCCGAAGAAGAAGAAATAAAGTGCGGTTCAACCCCGCTTTTAAAGTTACGCAAATGCATAACTTTAAAAGCCTGGTTGACGACAGCCGCCGCTGCGCCGGGGTCTTCAAAAAATGAACATCCACTTTTCAAAAAAAC
>CAZHLB010000944.1:0-2815 GCA_964533005.1 uncultured Saprospiraceae bacterium | reverse complement strand
CTACGAGAATGACAAAGCGACTTGCAGACGTGCCTGGGACGCAGACAGGCTCTCCAAGATGACAAAAGCGACGCAAAAGCAGCTCAAGAGAAACAGGCTAAACGGTTCATTTACAAGAAAATAAGATGAAGCATATTCCATCCAAATGCCCGATGTGCGCAGGACAAGTTGAGCCAGGCAGGACTACTTTTTTGGTGGATTGGAAAACAGGCATCGTAGTCGTTCGCAATGTGCCCGCTTTTGTCTGCACCCAATGCGGCGAAGATTGGATTGAGCACCCCATCACGCTGGAACTGGAAAAAATCGCCAATCGTGCCAGGCAACAAAACACGCAATTGGAGTTGGTTTCCCTGGCATAATTCCTCTTTTCAACAACTACTTGCGCCTATTGCGTTGAAAAACGAGTTCGTGATAACTGCTTGCGAACCTGACTTATCCATTACGATGGAAACAGGATTCGGGATTGGCGGGCAAGCAAGCCCGGTTTGGTGTCATCGTCTTCCTGCAATCCCCAGATATAAGCATGAGCGGCGTTTTCTATTCCATGCTCTGCCAGGGTCAGCGGGTCAAAAAATGATTCCAAGCCAATTGCCAATAGTGCCCGATTGGGCAGTTCAAAAAGAAAAAACCTCTCCGCATCCAAAACGGACTTTTCAGGAGTGGAAAGGCTTTTGACATCAACAGACAATTTGCCTTCGTCTTTCGGTCTAAGTTTGAAAGCTCTGCTGGTGGGCGTACCGTCAGGATTGAGGTATTTCAGCACCGGGTGGTTGTAAGTTCTTCGCCACAGAAATTCATCCGGTGGCACGGGCGGTAATGTGCTCGTTTTTCTCATGAAGCCAGTTTAGCAAATGGGGCAAAGCTTCGAAACTGAACTTTCCTTCTTCGGCTTTGCCCTGGTAAAATTTTACAAATTTCCATTTCTTCTGCGGGTAAAACAGGAATTCAACAGACCTGCCCGCTATGCGCACATCCACCATGACTTCGCCCAAAGGGCCCGGGCAAAGGTGGTAAACAGGCTGACGGCTTTTTTGGAGCCGGGCAACCAAATCCGCAGCGGCTTCGATGGCTTCTTTTGCCGGCGCAAGTGCGCCGTCTTCGTCCCAATTATCCTTTAATTGGTGCAAGGATGCCAGCAAATCATCAATTCGGTGGCGAGGAGGAACAGTTTTGACTACAATCATGACGCAGGTTTGAATTTCAAAGATAACTGGTGAATTAAATTTAGCAAACTGGTTGAATTGCCATCTTATCTCGCTCAAGCTGAAAAAAAATCGCCCTGCGAGCCAGGCAACAAAACATCTAATTGAAAGTGATTTCTCTGGTATAAACCTCCGCTCAACAAATACAACATTCCCCCGTTCTACTTTTTTCTTCGCTGGCTGCTGCCAAACACGTCCATTTACGGCACATTCTTACCACGTTTTCGCACCTGCGACCAACTTCTCAATTCTTCCATTTTTTGACTTCTCGCCCAATCAAGTAAAGCACGGGACGCCCCTGTCCGCCAGGGAAAAGGTCAATCTTTTACCATCTCATTTCATTCACCATTTAAAAACTTCAGTGAAAATGGAAACATCCACATTTCCCAACCAAAACGTGGTTCTCACAAGTAACGGACGGTCGAAAAGCGGCTTGGCAGGCGCTTTTCTGATGCTACTTTCGCTCGTGTTGTTCAGCCTGGGTTGCGCAAAAGACAAGGACGTTGCGCTGGTTGAAGACGAGTCGAATCCTGTCAATATCACGAACCCGACGGACGAGATTACTACCCGTGCCATCACCAACAACAGTTTCAAGCAGGTGAACCTGGTTTCCGATTTGGCAGAATTTGCTCCGGCACGGCTCGACACGAATCTCAAAAATGCCTGGGGCATTGCGTTCGACCCTGCACAGAAGTTCTGGATTACCTCCGCCCATGCCGACAAAACCGTGATTTACAACACCGAAGGGGATGCCATGAAAGCTCCGCTGGAAATTGAAGGCGACCCGATTGGCATCGTTTACAATTCTTCTTCCGGTTTCAAAATCCCCGGCACGTCGGATGTCGCCAGGTTCATTTTCGCAACGGAGGAGACGGGGCACATCGTAGCCTGGACGCCATGGGAGCCGAACGAAGTGGTGACGGTGATTGACAATTCAGGTTTCGGAGCAGAATACACGGGATTGGAAATCGCCCAGCACAAAGGCAATTGGTTCATCTATGCCGCCAATGTGGGAGCCGGTACGATTGACGTGTACGACCGGTTCTGGAACCTGGTGACGAACATGCCTTTCTCCGACCCAACCTTGCCAAACGGCGCTTCGCCATTCAATATCCGCTTGATAAGCGGTTTTCTCTACGTGACTTACGTGGGCCCCGGCGGCGGATACGTGAATATTTTCAGGACGGATGGCACTTTTGTCAAGCGCTTCGCTTCCGGCAGCCCGCTTGCCGCTCCGTGGGGCATCACCAAAGTGCCGCTCGCTTTTGGCATTGGTCACGCCATTTTGGTGGGGAATTTTGGCGATGGGCGCATTAACGTTTACAGCTACGCCGGGCAGTACAAAGGTCAACTTGAGTATGACGACGGGACGCCGGTGGAGATTGACGGTTTGTGGGCGCTGACTTTCTTGCCTACTGCTTTCAATTCCGTAAATAATGGAATTGAAGATGCAACATTGTACTTCGCCGCTGGGCCCAACGACGAGGAAAATGGGTTGTTTGGGTACTTGGTTCCGACGGACTAAGCGTCAGTTTAAAAACTATGCGTAATTAATTAGCACGTCTGACTGAGTCGCTCTAAGTCGCTTTTGTCATCCTCGAAGAGGAACCGTC
>CAZHLB010000943.1:0-2822 GCA_964533005.1 uncultured Saprospiraceae bacterium | reverse complement strand
GCTGAAGCACAACGCCAACGGGTCGGGGCAAATCACGATTCCCTTTACTTCGACGGTGGATTTGAACAGGTTGCTGGACGTGATTGAAAAGTAAAGTGATTGGTGATTGGTGACTGGTGACTGGGCAGCCCAATCACCAGTCACCAATCACAAGTTTGCGCCCGAAAGCAGCTATCGAGTAAAAACTGTCAGCTATGAATGAACCCGAATTTCTTGCCACCGACTTCGATGGTCTGTTCAAAAGAGCCATCGAAGCGATGCACGAGCATTTCATGCGAATGTTTTTTTCCCAGCTTTCCCGGCGGCTCATTTTTCCCGAAAAAGCGCCGTCGAAGGACAAAGAGCTGGAGAAAATTTTCCCCGACTGGACTAAAAAAGGCAAAACCGTTGGCGATAAATTGCTCGGCTACCAATCCAAAATTGGCAAAACGGAACTCATCCTCATCCACATCGAAGCGCACGGCGCAGATAATGCGAGTTTCAAGGAAAGCCAGTTCATCCGTTTCTACCGCATTCGAGACCAACTGCCGAAAGCCCGGCTGACGCAATTGGCAATTTACATGGGCGAGACCGTGCCGCCCGACCCTGCGGTGTATCGCTATTCCTTCTCCGGCACGAAAAACACGCACCGATTCAATATCTACATCGTCAAAGACCAAGACCGGAACGCCTTGATAGAATTGAGTAAAACCAATCCATTTGCCTTGGTCATTCTTGCCTTGCTGGAAACCATCGCTACGAAAAATGATGCGGAGCGCAGGCGGAAAACCAAGCTGCGGCTGATGCGGTTATGCCTTGATAGCCCTTTCAAAGATTTGATAAAGGAGCTGTTTATCTTTGTCGAATTCTCGATGTACTTGCCGGAAGAGGAAGATGCCATCTTCCAAGAGGAGTTCGAGCAATTAATTCAGGAACCTATGAAAGCTTTAGTCGAAACCAATCCGAGAGCAGGTCTCTCGTTGCAGCTTGTCCTTTTCAATGGCAAGACTTACCAGGAATTTATTGAAGAAAGAGACAAGGAAAGAGACAAGGAAAGAGACAAGGAAAGAAACGTCCATGAAGTATTGACCATGCACCACCTCGGCATTGAAGTGGAAAAGATTGCCACGATTGTGAAATTGGACAAGCGACAAGTCGAGCAAATCATTGCCGAGCATGGCAAGGAGAAAGTCAATGGGCACGTCAATGGCAAACGTGCTTCCTCCAAAAAGAAAAAAGGTTAAGCACTTGCAAAGCCTGCCTTCCCCGACAAGACGCAACCGTTTCGACAGCATGAAAAGATTTTTCCTTGTCTTTTGCCTTTTTTCAATCGGGTGCAACATTGCGTTTTGCCAAGTCCCGGACAGCATCAACCAGCCGCAAATCCCTGCCATTCAACAAGATAGTCTGCCTGCCGACACGACGAAACTTGCCGCCGAACCACAAATTCCAGACTCAACGCAAACAAAAAAGCCAGGCTTTTTTCACCGCCTTTTCAAGCAAGATTATCCCAACCCGAACAAGGCTTTGTACCTAGCGCTCGCCATCCCCGGCGCAGGGCAAGCCTACAACAAACGCTGGTGGAAAATGCCGCTCGTCTATGGAGCTTACGGCGGTTTGATTTACGCCATCAACTACAACAGTGGTTGGTATCGGCGCTTTCGGGATGCCTACAAAGCGGAGGTAAACGGGCACGAACATGAGTTCAGCGGCATCGGCTACCGGGCGGACGACTTGAAGCAACTGCGGGATAGCTTTGACAAGAACAAGCAGTTGAGCTACATCGGAATAGTCGCCGTGCATCTGGTAATGAGCGCCGAAGCTTTCGTGGATTGCCACCTGAAAACTTTTGACGTGAGCGATGATTTGAGCCTGAAACTAAAGTTGAAACCTGCCTGGGAAAGATTGCCGAGCGGGGAAACTTGGGCTGGCGTTGGATTGAGTTTTCAATTTTCCAGTAAAAGCGTACTGGAAGTTAGGCGGTAACTTGAAGTTACCGCCTAAATTGGGACAATCTGTTTGACTTTTAATCCCTTCATTTTCAGCAACTTCACCACTCCTTTGCCGCCTCCCAAATGCCCTGCGCCAATGGCTGCAAACACCTGTTGCTGCCTCGCCAAAGCTGCAATCCGCTCCGCCATCACTTCATTTCGCCGATAGAGCAGCAGCTTGCGCAAGCCTTTCGAGCTTTTTTTCACGATTTTAAAAATGCGGCGGGCGTCTCCCTGGAAGTATAATTCTGATAGATGGAGCAGATGGCGGCGGTAGCTGGAGATGTTTTGAGAGGCGTCGAGGAGCATTTTCACCTGGTCTTTCAGCGGAATTTTTTGCAGCGTTTCCAACTGTTCCCGCAAGGTTTCGATGCCGTGCAGGGACTTACGTTCTTGCTTCGCAAACTCCCAAAGATGCTCGTCGAGGGAGTACGGCATGTCTGCTTTCAGGATTTGTTCGCCAATCAAATTAAGGACGAGAAAAGGAGGTGCGTACTTGAAATGGTCGAGGTCGAGGCGGGCAGAACGGAGGATGATTTTTCGCAGCTTTTTGTAGCGGCGAGGCGGCATGAACTCTTGGAGGGATTGATTTTCAGGCAATTGCGTCGGAGAAATTGGCATTTCAGGCATTTGGTCGCCCAAGTGAAATTCAGCGGCAAACGCTGGGCATTCCTGAATTTTTTCCATCGCAACGCTCGCAACTGCCCAAGCCCGGCTGTCCCGGACGTGCATCGTGCCAAACAAATAGGAAGCGCCGGAAAGCCCTTCCCCTTCAATTTTCCAAAGCAATGACATGAAATTTAGTGATTTGGTGATTTGGTAATTTGGTGTTGGGACGTCAGACGTCCCACC
>CAZHLB010000942.1:0-2825 GCA_964533005.1 uncultured Saprospiraceae bacterium | reverse complement strand
ATGCGGGGTCTCAAAACCCCGCCGCTCCGAAAATCGAGCTTTTATGCGCCTGCCTGCGTAACTCTTTACGGATATTATTCAAGCTGTTTCTTCAATTCCGCCCAGGTGAAAACCTCGCCGCTTTTCTCAGCCTGCATCGCTTTTGCGGCAGCTTCAGTTTTGTAAGCTGACAAATTCCCACCCATCGGGCTGGGCAGGTTGGGTGAAACCAAGTAGGTGCTTTGTCTTGCTTCTTGCCAGTCTTTGGGGCTTTCAAAATCCCGGACGAGCAGGTGGGCAAATTCATCTTCGCCCTTGTCTTTCAAGTAGTTAACCATGCACTCGATGGCGTCGAACTTGAAGACCTTGCCTTTTTTCGTCACTAATTCGGCGGCAAAAGGCTCGTCCACGATGGTCATTTGACAATGGTCGCAGGCGTCCGTGCCCAGTTCAATAGGCTGCGGACTTGGTGAGCAGGCGTTCAGCAGGGCGATTGCCGCCGCTGCGAACAGGATTAACTTTCTCATTCTTCTTCCTATTTTTTTGAAGGTAAACGGCAATTCCGCCCAGCACGAAGGCAAGCCCAACGAAGGCGCCGCCGGTGTGGGGCCACGATTTTGCCAGGAAATTCAGCAGCAATTTGTTGCCGATGAGCGGCGGCTGGTAAGCCATGCCGGGGATTTTGATAGGCGCCGTAGGACTCAACGAGTGCCCGTAATCGTATTCCCAGAGGTAAAAATCGTACAGCCCCAGCCCGCAGGCAACCAAGCCTATCGCCAGCCAGGTCATCCACAATTTCCACCTGCCGGTGAATGCGAGCAACATGCCCAACGCCGCCATCCCGATGACGATGAACGGGAAATATTTGAACTCAGGAATGGCATCCGGCTCGATGTATTTCATGCCCACGTAGTGGTTCAGGATGTTGATGTTTTGGAGCGTGCCTTCTTCGCTGCCAGTGATTTTGTCAATCCAGATGTACATCGTCACGCCAGTTGGATACTGCGGAGCGATGAGCGTGATGCGCCACATCGGTAGCACAAAAAGCGCCAGCAAACAGGCGGCAGCGAGGAAAAAGATGATTTTCGGTAAGGCTTTCATGATTAGAAAGTGAGAGGGTGAGAGGAGTGAGACGGTGAGAAGGGTGAGATTTAGCAACAGCACTAACTCTCACTTCTCTCACACTCTCACCCTCTCACTCTCTAAATTATTGAACGGGCTGGTCGCCAAGCCACCATTTCAGCGGAGTGGCTGCGCCAGCAGCGGAAACCCGCACGTAGCCTTGCATTTCCTGGTGCAAAGCCGAGCAGAAGTCGGTGCAGTAGAATGGATAGACACCTTCTTTTTTAGGCTCCCAAAGCATAGTCTCCGTTTGACCCGGCATGATGAGCAACTCGGCATTGTTCGCACCCAAAACTGCGAAGCCGTGCGGCACGTCATAGTCTTGCTCCAGGTTCGTCACGTGGAAATAGACCTTGTCGCCCACTTTGATGCCTTCGATATTGTCGGGGGCGAAGTGGCTGCGGATGGTGGTCATTTTTACGTGAACGACGTTGCCTTGCCGCTCCACTTTGACATCCTTTTCGGTCGGAGCAACGTAGGGGTGCTTGTTTTCGCCCAATTTGTAGAACTGCTTCGATTTCGGTCTAATCCGGTCGGCGGAAATGCTCTGCGCATAGTGTGGTTCGCCGATTGTCGGGAAGTCGAGCAGCAGTTGCATTTTGTCCCCGTCAATCGAGTAGAGTTGCGCCGATTGTGTGAGTTCGGGGCCCGTGGGCAGGTAGCGGTCTTTGGTAATCTTGTTCAAAGCCACGACGTACTTGCCTTCCGGTTTCGCCGAGTTGCCGCCGGGCACGTTGAGGTGACCGATGGAATAATAAGTCGGCACCCGGTCGAGCACTTCCCACGTTCCGACTTTCCACTTCACGATTTCGGAGGAAATGAAAAAACTGGTGTAAGCATTGCCGTTGGCGTCGAATTCGGTGTGGAGGGGCCCCAAGCCAGGCTCCTTCACCGTGCCGCCCACGACGGCGTCATATTTCAACACTGGCACGCCGCCAACTTCGCCGTCGAAAGCTTTGTCTTCGATGGCTTTTTGCATTTTGGTAAACGAGTGAGCCGTGATGTCGGCGCTCAGTTTGCCGGAGCAAACGATGTATTCGCCAGTCGGGTCAACGTCCACGCCGTGCGGCGATTTCGGCGTCGGAAGCAGATAAACCAAGCCGGGGCATTCCGACGGGATAAGCACTTTCACGGTTTTCATCGTGGTGGACTTGCCGGTGTGGGTTGCTTCGTCATAGACGTTGTGGACGTAGTTCGCCGGGAAGTCTTTGGCTTTGCCTTGCGCCAGGTATTCCTCCGCTTTTTTCCAGTTCACGGCGGCGACGAAGTCCTTGTCGTTTTGGGAAGCGTTGACTTCGAGCAGCGTGTTCTTTTGCTCGGAATTGTAAGAGGTGAAAAATGACCAGCCGTGCGACACATTCTTGCCGCAGCTCGCCAGGTCGAAGTTCAAGCCGGGCATCAGCACCTGGAATTCCACGTTCATCTTGCCCGTCTCTTTGTCCACTTTGATGAAAGACAAAGTGCCTTTGAAATTTTCAGCGTAGCTGCTAATCGCCACGTCTTTCTGCGGAATCGGCACGCTGAAACGAGTGCCAGCCACGAGGTACTCCGTGCTTTGCGTCAGATACGGCGAAGAGTGGTTGCCGCCTGCGTTCGGAATTTCGATGATTTCCGCCGTCTCAAACGTGCTCAAATCCACCCGTGCGATGCGGGGCGTGTTGTTGCCGTTGATGAAAATCCAGCGCCCGTCGGTCTCGCCGTTGGTCTGCGAAAGCGCCGGGTGG
>CAZHLB010000941.1:0-2834 GCA_964533005.1 uncultured Saprospiraceae bacterium | reverse complement strand
TCCGCGTTCCCATCCTCCTCGCGTCCCACAAGAATTGTCAGTGAACTAAAAATTTCCCTCGAAAATCACCCGCCTCCAAATTGTCTTTCCTGGTTTATAAGATAAAATATGAAAATAGCCCTCGCCCAACTCAACTTCCACATTGGCAACTTCGAGGGCAACCTCGCCAAAATGCTTGCCGCCGTCGAGACTGCCAAACAGCAAGGCGCCGACCTGGTTTGTTTTCCCGAACTGAGCACCTGCGGCTACCCGCCCAGGGATTTCCTCGAATTCGACGACTTCATCCGCCGCTGCGAACGCTCGGTACAAAAACTGGCGGAAGCGGCGAAAGGCATCGCTATCGCCGTCGGCTCGCCGAGCCGCAACCCGGTGCTGCAAGGCAAGGATTTGTACAATTCCGCCTACTTTTTGGAGGAAGGAAAAATCAAGTACGTGCAGCACAAGGCGCTGTTGCCGACCTACGACGTATTCGACGAATACCGCTATTTCGAGCCTGCGCACCAGTTCAACGTGGTCGAGTTCAAGGGCAAAAAAATCGCCCTCACCATTTGCGAAGACCTCTGGAATTTGGGCAACGAAAACCCGCTTTATACGGTCGTGCCGCTCGATGAAGTCATTGATTACAAGGCAGATATCATCCTGAACTTATCCGCCTCGCCGTTTTCTTACGACCACGCAAAGAGCCGCATCCACGTTTTGCAGGCAAACGTGCAACGCTACAAGTTGCCGATGTTTTACGTGAACCAGGTGGGGTCGCAAACGGAGATAATTTTTGACGGCGGCTCGCTCATCGTCTCGCCCGACGGCAATGTTTTCGAGGAGATGCCCTACTGGCAAGAGTGTGTCAAAACCTTTGATTTGGAGGAAGTTGTGAAAGGCGGCAGGCACGTCGAGCAGCAAAAAGAGAAGATTCCGCTCATCCACGACGCCCTGCTCATGGGCATTGGCGACTACTTCGGGAAGCTCGGTTTGAGCAAAGCCATTCTTGGTTTGTCGGGTGGAATTGACTCGGCGGTGGTGGCTGCGCTGGCTGCCCGTGCGCTCGGCGAGGACAACGTGCGGGGGCTGCTCATGCCCTCCCAATTTTCCTCTGACCACTCGGTGAACGACGCACGGGAACTGGCGGAACGGCTTGGCATTCAATACGATATCGTGCCCATCGAGCCGCTTTATCAAAAATACACGGAGACGCTGGAGCCGCTTTTTTGGGGTCGCTCGCCAGACATTGCCGAGGAAAATCTGCAAGCCCGCATCCGGGGAATGTTGCTGATGGCAGTCTCGAACAAATTCGGCAACATCCTGCTGAACACGACCAACAAAAGCGAGATGGCAGTGGGCTACGGCACCCTTTACGGCGACCTCTGCGGCGGCTTGTCGGTGCTGGCGGATGTCTATAAAACGGAGGTTTTTGAACTGGCAGGCTACATCAACAAAGACGGCATTGTCATCCCCGAAAACACCATCACGAAGCCGCCGAGCGCCGAGCTTCGACCCAATCAAAAAGACACGGATAGCCTGCCACCCTACGAAGTGTTAGACCCGATTTTGTATCAATACATTGAAATGCGGCAGGGGCCGCACGAAATCATTGCGATGGGATTTGACGAAGCGACGGTGCGGCGGGCTTTGCGGCTGGTGAATATCAATGAATTCAAGCGGCACCAGACTGCGCCGGTGCTGCGGGTGTCGCCAAAGGCTTTTGGGGTGGGGAGAAGGATACCGATTGTGGGGAAGTACCTTTCTTGAAAGTTTTTTGACTAAAAAGCTGATTTTCAATAGCTTCGCCTCTTTCACCTAATTTTTTTTCATGGCTAAAAAAGACAAATACCACGAACAGGTAAAAAGAGCGCTCATCAAAGATGGGTGGACAATCACGCACGACCCCTACAAGGTAAAATGGGGAAGCCCTACGTTCCAGGTAGATTTGGGAGCAGAAAAATTATTGGCAGCAGAAAAGGGCACAAAAAAGATTGCCGTCGAGGTAAAAAGCTTTATCAACCCATCTTTTTTTACTGCGTTTTATGAAGCGGTAGGAAAATTTTCAAGCTATCAGGAAGCCATCGAAAACAGAGAGCCTGACAGAGAGTTGTTTGTAGGAGTGCCTCGAAAAATCTTCGATAGCTATTTTGAAGAGCTGGTCGTCAAAGCCGTAGTGAAGAAGAGTAACATGCACTTGGTAATTTATGACCCGGAAGAAGAAATCATTGTCCAATGGAAAAAATAAAGAAGTACAAAAAAATCATCCTTGAAATTTTAGAGGAGAATGCAAGCGAAGGCTACGCCAATTTTGATGCGGAAAATGAAATTGTAGCGGATGAAAAAAACGACCGTTATCAATTGGTCACGATGGGTTGGGAAGGGTACAAGCGAGTACATGCCTGCACCCTTCACTTCGACATTAAAGACGGCAAAATCTGGATTCAAAATGACCAGACGGACTACGGCATAGTCAATGATTTGATGGAAAGAGGCGTCCCCAAATCGGATATTGTTTTGGCTTACCACGACCAGGGAATTAGCAAGGAATTGGGCTTCGCCGTTGCTTGAAGTCCATCAATTATTTCACTGCAAGCCTCAACCAAACCACCCTTCCTCCGCTCTCTTGCACCCGAACCAAATAAATCCCAGCCGCCTCCGGCGCAGCAAAAGCGCCATTTTCCAACTTGATTTCCTGCCCCTGCCTGCCGTCCAAAGCAAAAATCGCCGCCGTCCACTTTTCTTTCATTTCATTGGCAATCAGTAGCTTAACCTGCTGCCCGGCACTCACCGGGTTTGGGAAAAGCTGAAATCCCACCCGGTTCGTTTCCTCCTCGCTCGCCGTCGAATTCAACACA
>CAZHLB010000940.1:0-2844 GCA_964533005.1 uncultured Saprospiraceae bacterium | reverse complement strand
TTCCGGCCCGCTCGTCAAAATGGTCGTGGCCGGGCTCCATGCGATCCCCATGGTGCGGAAGATCGTCGGCCACACGGTGCCTTCGTTAGCCGAGATGGGCACTATCCGCGGCGATTACTCCGTGGATTCGCCGGCGCTGGCGAATGCCTTCGACCATTTGCCGCACCTGCTGCTCGGTTTCATTCGGAACCGGGCGACTTTCCAAACTGTGCAAGACGTAAGCTTTTTGCAAAGCCGGGTCTGTTTTCAGCGCCGCCTCAAATTCCTGCCGCTCCGACGGCGGCATTTTTCGGGTCAGGTAGGACTCTATTTTCTCTTTGTGCGTACTCATGATTTCATACGTTGGTTTGGTTTACTCGAACAAATCGTCTCGATGGTTACTCAGGATGCCGCCAAATTTATCCCGGCAACGGGTCAGCGTGGTCGGAATGGATTCGGGAGCAATGGTTTTGGCTGCGTCTTTTTTCAGTTGATTCAGCGTTTCCGCAAGGCGTTTATATTCCTTGACGGGCGGTTCTTCCAAATAATAAAGCCAAAGCAAAGTCTTGCAAGGGTCGCCCAAACGATTCAAATAACGGGTCAATTTATCCCGGAGGGACGGGTCGGAATTCAAGTGGATATAATCGAATAACACCGAGGCGGGGTCAATCGGCTTGGGCAATTCTCTCAGAAATTCCTGGCAAACAAACCTGCAAATACCCCGGAAATATGCCTTGCCATTTTCCGGCGCAGGCTTGCCATTTACCGCCGCCAAAACCAAGCGGACGACGGCTTCCATGAAGACGTCTTCCCAGTCATAAGCCGGCGCCAGCTTGGGAAAATCTTCAAAAACGTAACGGGCAATTTTTCGATACCTGACGTCGCCGCAGATAGCTTCGGAAGCTTCCTTTTGTCCTTTAATCCCTGATTGAATGAGTAGAAAAAGCTGCTTGCAGTCTTCCATTTTGCGAAGTTCAAATCATAGTGAGCGGAATGAGGAAATATTAAACAGGCGAAATTTTTTTCCCTGTTTGTTTAAAAACTGTTCCACGCAGGCACTTGGGGAAAAGCGAACCGGAAAACGGTTTGCAGTGCCGGAAGAAGTTCCGGCAAAAAGCAGGAATGGGAATGCAGGCGGAACGGTGGCAAAAGTTGAAAAAAAACTGGGATGCTTCACCAACACACATTTTTTTGAAAACACATAGTCACATGAGTTCACATAGTTTGCTGATTCTCAAAAAACTATGTGAACTCATGTGACTATGTGTTGAAGAAAAAAGTCGTGTTGGTAAAACATCCGAAAAAAACTTCACCTACTTGTTGAACCGAAGCCGATTTTAATCACAAGGAAATGAAGTTGAATTTTGTGTTTTTCCTGGTTTTCGCAAAGCCAGGTCAGCTTGTTTAAGCCCAAAAAAGTTGACGCCGCCAATCGCTTCCAGGCAAGATGACTCGCCTGGAAAAACCATCCGGCATCACCGCAAGCTATTCAGAACAGCCACAACATAGTTTCTAAGACCCTTTTACCCGGCGTTCCCTGTACCCTTAAAACCCGTTTAACCCCATGACCCCGGTCGCTGTTGAATCCAGAACGGCGCAGCGAAACCAGGGGAAATTTAAAAGCCAGGCACGTTTTCAGCGTCGCCTGGCTTTTTTTGTTTTTGGCAATTGGTGCCGCCAAACTCCAGTTTGGCGGTGTCGCTCATCGCCAAACTGGAGTTTGGCGACACTTACCCCATCAATTCGGCAGCTACCTTTTTAGGCAACCCTCGAACCACCAATTCATAGGAATGGTCAATGAGTTTTTTCAAAAAAGCCTCGTCCAACCCGTTCTCGAATTGCACGGTGTTCCAATGCTTTTTTGCCTGATGCCAGCCGGGTTGGATGTCGTCGGGATATTGTTCCCGAAGCTCGATTGCCCAGGTTGGGTCGCATTTCAGGTTGACCGAAAACGCTTCATGTTCGAGACCAGTCAGGGCAAACATTTTCCCCATTACCTTGAAAACCAGCGTGTTTTCATCAAAAGGGAAAGTCGTTTCGACAGCTTTTTTTGAGAGGCAGTAGGATTGGAAGTCTTCGATATTCATGTCGCAAATTTATTCATCGAGCAAATCCGGTCTCCGCTCCTTCGTCCTTTCCAATGACTGCTCGTGCCGCCACTCGTCAATATTTTTGAAATTGCCCGAAAGCAAAACATCCGGCGTCTTCCAACCTCGAAACTCAGCCGGGCGAGTGTAAACCGGCGGCGCAAGCAAACTATCCTGGAAGGAATCGAACAAAGCGGAAGTTTCATCCCCCAGCACTCCCGGCAGCAGCCGCCCGATGGCATCCACCAGCACCGCCGCAGGCAGTTCCCCACCGCTCAAAACATAGTCTCCAATGGAAATTTCCATCGTGACGAAATGCTCCCGGATGCGTTCATCAATGCCTTTGTAATGCCCGCAAAGCAGCATCAGGTTTTGTTTCAGCGAAAGGCGGTTGCAAAGTTTTTGGTCGAGGAGCCGACCGTCTGGCGAGAGGTAAATGATTTCGTCGTAGGTGCGTTGGGATTGCAGGTGCTCGATACAGGCGGCGAGTGGTTCACACATCATCACCATGCCTGCGCCGCCGCCGAATTGATAGTCATCCACCTGTTTGTGGCGTCCGATGCCAAATTCCCGCAGGTCGTTCACGACCACTTCGAGCAGCCCTTTTTCTTGTGCCCGCTTCATGATACTGTGCTGAAACGGGCTTTCCAAAAGCTCCGGATGGACGGTGACGATGTCTATTCTCATAACATTTGGTGATTTGGTGATTTGGTGATTTGGTGGTGGGACGCTGGGGCGGCCCCCGCCCCCCCCCACAAAACCAAAAACCCCAAAAACC
>CAZHLB010000939.1:0-2851 GCA_964533005.1 uncultured Saprospiraceae bacterium | reverse complement strand
GTGTCAACTACTTTTTTGCTGCCGTGAAACATCCCAATTTTTTTTCTCTCAAAAACCCGTTCTCCACCTGTCAGCTCTTTCCGGCTTCGAGCGAAAGCATCCCAAAAATCGGCGGCGAAAATAGGAAAATCAGTGGCTGGCAAAAAAAGAGGCTGCCAAAGGGTGGCAGCCTCCGTGATACACCTCTCACATTGAAGAATGAGCTTTTTAAAAGTCACCGGCGCCGGAGAATCGGGGCAGCGCAGCCACTGGGCAAGAATAGTTCAAGATACATTGGGCTTCACGCCGCCCCGACGGGAGAATTTCCCTACTTGATTTCAATCAATTTTGCCGTCTCCTTTTTCTCCACTTTCATTTTCGGCACGGTGACTTTGAGCAATCCGTCCACATAGTTTGCTTTGATTTCGGTGGCTTTTACGGTCTCGGGCAGCCAGAACGAGCGGTGGAACGAGGTGTAGCTAAACTCTTTGCGAGTGTAGCTTTCATCCTTTTCCTCTTTTTCGCTCTTGGATTCCGAGCTGATGTTGAGCATGCCGTCTTTGACTTCCACCTTGAAATCTTCTTTTTTCATGCCCGGAGCAGCCACCTCCAGGTCGAAACTGGCGTCTGTTTCCCGAACATTCACGGCTGGGGTGGTGAATTCCCGCAACCATTTGCTGCCGAAAAAGTCGTCGTCCCGGAAGAAGTTGTCAACCCAGTTGGGGAAGTACGGCATCAATTCACGCGGGCTTTTCCATTTGACGAGTGACATGATTACCTCCTTTTGAAGGGATGAGGGATGAGGAATAAGGGATGAATTGAGGCAATTCATCCCTCATCCCTCATTCCTCATCCCTGTTTTGTGAAAGAACTTTTTCAACACCGGCAAAAGTAGCGGCAAGCAAGTGCGGGGGGAATGACATACGTCAACGGGCAGGCTGACATTTTGAGAAGTTGATGAGGTTGATAAGAGTTGATAAGGGTTGATTATCAACCCTTATCAACTCTTATCAACCTTTTCATTGCACCAAGCCAAAACGCTTGGTGATTTGAATCACCGCCACCGGAATCAGGCTGCAAATCAGCACAACCAAACCTTGCCCGATGCTGATTTCGCCAAGCGACAACACTTGTCGCACCGGCGGAATGTGATAAACTGCCAACCCGATGGCGGTGCAAAAAAGCAGGGCAAACCAAACGTAGCGGTTGCGGGTCACCTCATTCACGAAGAAAGATTCGTGTCTGGCAGGCAGGTTGAAAACGTGCCATAGTTGGCTGAAAATCAGCGTGTAAAATGCCAGGTTGTTCACCTGCTCGTCGTCGAGGCGGAGCGAAAATTTGGCGTAAAGCATGGTTGCGACGACCCCGGCGGCGATGGCAAAAGCATAAATCCCGGTGGCAAACCACATCGGGCGGGTCACGATTGGCTCGTCAGCTTTGCGAGGCGGGTGCTTCATTACGCCGTGCGCCGTGCGGTTCATGCTCAGGGCGAGGGCGGGGAAAACGTCGGTGACCATGTTCAAAAACAAAATCTGCAAGGGCAAGAGCGGCATTCCCAATTTGGCAAAAGCCGCCACCGCCACGACGAGGATTTCGCTCAGATTGCAAGAGAAAAGATAGACGATGAAGTGCCGGATATTGTCAAAAATGCCCCGACCCTGCCGGATGGCAAGCACGATGGATTTGAAGGCGTCGTCTTCTAAAACGAGGTCGGCGACCTCTTTGGCGGCGTCCGTTCCTCGCTGTCCCATAGCGATACCGATGTCAGCTTTTTTCAACGCAGGCGCATCGTTTACCCCGTCGCCGGTCATGCCGACCACGTTTCCGTTCTCTTGGTAAATCGTGACCAAATCGAGCTTTTGCGCCGGAGAGACACGGGCGAAAATGTTGGCTTTCAAGGCGTTGTCTAATTCTTCTTTCGACATTTCTTGCGTCGGGCGCAAATTTTTCCCTTCGACCACGACTGTTTTTCCCGCCTCCGACAGCCCGATTTTTTCGGCGATGTTCCGAGCCGTTTCCGCATGGTCGCCTGTGACCATGATGACTTTTATGCCTGCTCCACGTGCTTGCTCCAGCGATTCCCGAATGTCGAGGCGAGGCGGGTCGAGGAAGCCTGCGATGGCGATGAGGGTCAGGTTTTTGTTGAAATTTTCTTCGCTTGCCGAGGGTTCCCGCTGCGCAAAAGCGAGGGTTCGCAAGCCCGCCGCCGCCAGTTCTTCCGCCGTTTTCAGCCATTCATCTTGCTCTTTGAAAGGGCGGCTGCCGTCTTTGGTCAGCACGGTTTTGCATTCGGGCAGCACCACTTCCACCGCTCCTTTCACGAAGGCGATGGACTTGCCTCCCTCCTTGATTTCATGCAGGGTCGCCATCATTTTCGACTCGCTGCTGAATGGGATTTCCCGCAGGCGGGGAAATTGCTGGCGCTTTTCTTTCAAATCCCAGCCGTGGGCGGCGGCGAGTTCGAGCAAGGCGACTTCGAGCGGGTCGCCTATAATTTCCCCTGCCCCTTTGTCATTCCCGAAGGGAACCTCTGCGTCCCCGGCACGTCTGACTGCGCCGCTTTTGTCATCTTGGAAAGACCCGTCCTTGCCGCTTGCGTGTTTCGGGGACGGGTCTTTCCAAGATGACAAAAGCGGCGCAGTCAGACGTGCTTGGGACGCAGAAGCTCCCTTCGGGAATGACAAGGGGGTAGGCATTTCGGAAGCGTTTTCGTCAGGCTTGGCTTCGCCGCTCAGTTGCGCATTGTTGCAGAGGACGGCGGCGAGGAGCAGTTGCTCGAAGGCGCCGGTTTTCGATACCTCGGCAGATTGCAATTCCTCCTCCGAGCGGCGGGGTTTTGATACCCCGCTCGTTTCTTCCCCAACTTGCGGGG
>CAZHLB010000938.1:0-2851 GCA_964533005.1 uncultured Saprospiraceae bacterium | reverse complement strand
GATGAAGAGGATCTTCGCCACTCCTACAAAGGAGCCTGCAATTCCTCCGAAGCCCGGTACTCGAAAACAAGCTCCAGCCCCTGCGCCTGGGCATAAGATTCGAACTGCGAAAACCACCGGCGCAGCAGCCGGTAGAGCCGGACAGGCTTTTCGTGTAGCTCCATGCGGCCCGATTCCATTTTGCTCAGGTCGAGTATTTCATTGATAAGTTGCAGGAGGTCTATGCCGCTGCGCTGCGCTTTTTTGAGCAGGGTGAAACTGCGGTTGTCGAGTTGGGCACTTTTCAGCACCGAGCCGATGGGGCCAAGCAGTAAGGTGAGCGGCGTGCGCAGCTCGTGGCTCACGTTGGCGAAAAAGCGGGACTTGACCTCGTCCAATTCCCGGAGTGTTTCCGCCTGTTTGGAGATGATTTGCTTGTCAATTCTTAACTGTTCGTTGATATTTTCAACCGTTGCCTGCGCCGCCCGCAGTTTCTCCCGGGCAATTTTTTGTTTGCGGTAAGCCCAAGCCAGCACAAGTGCAATCAACACAACGATGGAAGCGATGAGGATAAGCAGGTTGCTTTGGAAACGATGCTTTTGCAAGGCAATCTCTTTCTCTTGGGTCTGATACTTTACCTTGAATTCCTCCACCATCTCTGCCTGTTTCTTGATGAAAGCATCGTCCCGGTAGGATAGGTTTTTGTCAAGGTAAACCAAGGCTGAGTCAAGGTTGCCCTGTTCACGGTACATCTTTGCAATCAGCCAGTTGATGTGCCCGGTAAGCTCTCCGGGTGCTGCCAGGAGGGCGCTGTCGTACATCAGCCTTGCATTTTTGTAATCATTCAAGCCTTGGAAAAATAAGCTGTTATTTATGTAGAGATGCTGCAATTTGCCATGAAAGCCACCCCTCTTCGCAAGCATAATAGCCTTGTTCAAATATGACCGCCCCTCCTCAACCTCGCCTTGGTTGATGGCTATGGCAAATTTCATAGTCAAGAGCGAAATCTCGCCTTCGTCGTTCCGGTAGTGTGCCAACAATTTTGTGAGCTTGTCCGCTGTCACCGTGGCGGAATCAACCAAAGACAGACCCCGACAGTAGTCCAAAACCTTAAGCCCTATTTTCAAACTGTTCAGGCTGTCATTGTTCGCTAAGGCATCGTGCCAAAGCTGCCGTATTTTCGGTAGCGCATGGGTGCGTTCATAATCGGTATTCCTGTTGAAAGCCGACAGGCTTTGCTCGATGCAATATTTGCAAGAGGCCTTTATCGGGGAATATTCCAGGTGCCCGACCAGCGCCAAACCCTTTTCACATAGGGCAATTGCCGTTTTGAAATCGTTGTCGTTGTTGGTATTGACCGTGATACTTGCCAGCTCCCCACAAAAGGCATAGACCAAAGCCTTTTCCACATCAGTAACCCCTTCTTGCTCAATCAGTTCCAGCAGTTTGTCGCCATGCAACTTAGCAGCATCCAACTCCCGATAGTACCGGGAATACCTTCCGTAAGCATGGTACACCTGTATCAAATTTTGGGGAGAGGCTTGGGCATTCGCAAAGGCAAGCAAATCGGACAACAACTTTTGAGAAAGCGCACGTTGGTTGCTGCGGATGAGCCAATCCGAATGTTTCACCAATTCATCAAAGTTTTGCAAGGAAATTTTTATGTCCTGACCCGATTCGGACGGGACGCTCTGACTTGATAAGTCCTGTGCCAACAATGGCAGGGCGAAAAAGAGGAAGGCAAGCAGGGCTGGTGCGAGGCTTTTTATCATTTTCGGAAAGTGCAGGAGGTGTTTTTTGGGGGAAAATTTTGGCGAAAATACGCGCCTTTCCCACAAAACAAACGCCTTTCGGCAAATGCCCGGCGCATTGCTCACTGGCGCTTCCGTTTT
Source organism: uncultured Saprospiraceae bacterium (assembly GCA_964533005.1). Classification (GTDB taxonomy): domain Bacteria; phylum Bacteroidota; class Bacteroidia; order Chitinophagales; family Saprospiraceae; genus UBA6168. The sequence continues at coordinate 980 of CAZHLB010000938.1, read as the reverse complement.
CAGACAAGCCGCTTCAATATCCCAATATTCCCGCAGGGAAAAAGCCTTCTTTCAAAACCATTTCTACTCCTCAAAATATCGAGCGGGGTAGGGTAGTGTAGTGTACAAGTCAACTGCACTGATTTATTTTGAGCAAATTCTGACAAAGCATGACGCACGCTGACATCATCGAAAAGACTGTTCATTTCGTGCAACAAACCCTGGCGGGCGCTGAAGGCGGGCACGATTGGTTTCACATTTTACGGGTCTGGAACAACGCCAAAACCATTGCCGCTTCCGAGCAGGTGAACCTGTTGGTCGTGGAGTTAGCTGCCTTGCTGCACGACATCGCCGACGCTAAATTTCATGGTGGCGACGAAGAAATTGCCCCTCGCCTGGCAGGCGAATTTCTGACCTCGCTGGGTGTCGAGCCTGCCATCGTCGGGCACGTTCAAAACATCATTCGCCACGTCTCTTTTAAAGGGGGAAATTTTGGACAGGGCTTTCATTCGCCGGAGCTTGCCGTCGTGCAGGATGCCGACCGGCTGGATGCGCTCGGCGCAATCGGCATCGCCCGCACTTTTAATTATGGCGGCTTTAAAAACCGGGCGATTTACGACCCCGCCATCCCGCCGAATTTAAACATGAGCAAGGAGGAATACAAAAGCAGCAAGGCGCCGTCGCTCAATCATTTTTACGAAAAACTGCTGCTGCTGAAAGACCGCATGAACACGCTGACCGGGCGGGCGCTGGCGGCGGAAAGGCATCGTTTTATGGAGGCGTATTTGGAGCGTTTTTTTGAAGAATGGGAAGGGCGGGCTTGAGGAAGCCTAAAAATGACATCTCGGAAATGCCTGATTTTGCTGGAAAAAAAATTGGGATGTTTCACGGAGGCTAAAAAGTAGTTGACACTTTTTTAGAGTCGAGCCGAAAAGCTGACAGGTGGTTTTTGGATTTTTGGGAGAAAAAAAATTTTAATTTTTAAAAGGCAAAAACACAAA
>CAZHLB010000937.1:0-2854 GCA_964533005.1 uncultured Saprospiraceae bacterium | reverse complement strand
TCAGACCGCCACGAGCGAATCGTGTCCAGGACGGAATTGTACAGGTCATAAATCTCCTGCGTGTATTGCGCATCGTACATCGCCTGAATGTAGGGCGGCACGGAGAAATCGGTGAAATGCTGCCCGCCTTCGTAGTTGACGATGCCTTTGCCAAACACCTTCACGTTGTTGTAATCCTGCTTGACCAATGGCTTGAAACCCAGCCAGGCATTGGTGGCATTGGCGACGACGTCTTGCGCCGTGCTGCTTGCATTCAAAACCGGGTTGCCGGTTGCGCCATGATTCAAACCAAAATACCAGGTGGGCGAGCCGTAGTCCCACTCGTCACCGGGGATTTGCGACATGATTTGCTCGTTCAGGTAATTGAAGCCGCCCTGGATGCCCAACACTCGGCGGATGCGGTCGCTTTCTGCGCCAAATTCTTCAAACCAAAATTGGAATATCCTTCTTGCTCTTTCAGCGTAAGCCCTGCCGTAGTTCAGATTTGAGGGGGCGTTGTCGGCATTGTAATGCGCCTGCTCGAAAAGCCAGTTCCAGACTTCGTTGCTGTATTCGAGGTAAATCGTCAGTTCCGGGTCGAGGTTGTCCCGGAAAAGCTGCGCCATTTCCCGGATGTAGTTTTCGTCGGCGAGGTGCGGCACACAAACCCAAACGTGCTTTTTGGCGTAGTTCGCCAGTTGAATCATCACCTCGTAAGGCACGCCTTGCTCCATGCCGTAAGTCCTGAAAGTCACCGGCACTCGCTCGTCCCAGGTGACGACCGGGTTGTTGTTGGTTGCGCCCCAATCCATGAAACGGATAGCGGTGAAGGGCGCTATTTTTTCAAGATAACCCTCGTAAAATGGGTGGTTGACGATGTCAGCGCCTTCATCTTCGAGGCGCAAAACCCGCACGTTTCGGACGTGGTCGCCGAGTTGCGAAGTGGTCAGGTTGAAAAAAATATTGTCGCCGCCCACGTTCAGAAATTGCACCCTGCCTGGGGTATTGCTGCTCACCGAGACGGCGCCCTGCATTTGCAAAGTGCCGACGCCGTCGTACAAAATCACGTATTCCTTGCCAATCTGGAGGTTGCCTTCGTTGGAAGAAAGGATAAATCTCGCCCGCACATTGCCCGCCGAAGTCGCCTGCGGAATTTGAAGCGGGTAGCCATTCGTGTCCAAAACCAGTTCGCTTTCCATGTTCACGTTCCAGCAAAAACAGTCGTCCGTGTAGGTGACGATTTCCTGGCGGATATGCTTCATCAGGTTGCGCAGCGGGCGCTCATTCACCCAATCCGCAAAGCCCGAACTGTTTGTGCCGATGGGCATGGCGCACAAATCAGGTTGCCAGCCAGGGCAATAACTGCTGTCAATCGGCACCGCCAACTCGAAGGTATCCCGGCAGCCATTCGTGCCGCTGACGGTGAGTTGATAGCCGCCTGCGTTCAGCCCGGTGTATTCCGTTCCGAAGGAAACAGGCAGTGTCGCCCCGGTGCTGTCTCGCAAAGTGAAAGCGCCACCGATGCCAAGGTTCACCCGCAAGTGACCGCCGTCGCCGTTGCAATGAGCGGCGTCGAGCAAAGTCAGGTAGGTGAGGCAGCCGAATGTGTTGTTTTCATCCCTGACAGTCAGCGTTTTGTAAGCCGTATTGGAAAGGCTGTCGTCGTCCATCACCGTCAGGGAGACGGTGAGAATGCCGAGGGCATTGTAAGTGTGATTGAGGTTCAAGCCACTGCCGCCTCCTGTTCCGTCGCCAAAATTCCATTCGTAGCTGATGATGTTTCCATCCGGGTCGTTGGCGAGCGAGCCGTCGAGGGCGACCATCAAAGGCGCTTGACCATCGTTTGGCGTGAGCGAAAAATCTGCGAAGGGCGGCACGTTCACGTTGATGCCAGCATCGGGAGCGACGCAGGCGTAACTTTCGCCAAAGCGAATTTCATCCATCGAACCGTTGCCAGGGTCGTTGCCCAAATACAAAGCCAGCGACCGAAAAAACACCGGGTCGGTTGTGTTTTGCGTCAGCGTCGAAGCAGGCGTCGTGTTTCCGAGCGAGGCAGGATTGACGTACAAAGTCAGGGTGTTCGTCGCAGCAAAATCAATGCGCAGCGCCAAAAATGCCGTCGTGCCAACGCTCACCGGAACGGCGGTCGGGTAAACCGTGCCATTGATGTTCAGCGACCAACGCCTTTGCCCGCCGACATTCGAGGCTGCGCCAAAATAGCCCATGCCAATCAAGGAATTGACGGCGGGACAAGTTTGGCACCAGGGAATGCCGGCATCGTGCAGGCTGACCAGCACTTGTTGGTCGTTGCTGGCTTCTTTGCGCAGCAAAACGCTGACCCACAACGTCGTTCCTGCCGCCCCGATATTGCCATTTCCGTCGAGGTAATCATCGAAAACGCCGCCAGCCGAATTGTCCAAAAACCTGCCTGCGGTGAGGTAGGCTCTGCCGCCAAGCGCATGATTGCCAATGGTTTGCAAATCGAGATAGCTCATCGGCGACCCACTCGCAACCTGGTAGCCTGGTACGGTGACGTCGTTGTTTTGCACGACCCAACTGCCGCCCCAGCCTTGCCCGGAATAAGTGCCGTGCAGCGGGGTGTTGTTTGCGGCAGCGAAATAGTCGTAAGCCAGGTAGGTGCAGGTTTGGGAGAAACCAAAAAAGGGAAGGAGAATGGGTGTGAGCAGAGATAGAATTTTCAGTTTCATGTGCGATTCGGTTTTTGATTAACGGGAGTTCGAGCTATCCTTAAGAGAAGGCGTGAGGGGGATTAAATGATTGCAGATTACATGATTACATGATTGTTGATGTAATGGCAGATGTCCCCATGTCCGATGTCCGGGGACATCGGACATGGGGACATCTGCCATTCCAT
>CAZHLB010000936.1:0-2855 GCA_964533005.1 uncultured Saprospiraceae bacterium | reverse complement strand
TGACCAATCAAGAAAAATGAAAAGAAGAAACTTCCTCCGAACGGCTGGCGCAGCGGCTGCCTCCGTTCCGTTCATACAAAATGGCTTTTCCATCACGCCGATGGCGCACAATTCTTTGTTTGCAAAACTCGGCGCTGCCGCCCAACTCAGCGGCAAAATCATGGTCTTCATCGAGCTGAATGGCGGCAACGACGGCATCAACACGCTCGTCCCGCTCGACCAGTACGACCGCCTCTCGTTGCACCGCAACAACTTGCTCATCCCTGAAAATCAGGTACTTGCGCTCGACGGCGTGAGTGGCACGGGGCTGCATCCGGCGATGAATTTGCTACAAAACATGTTCAACGACGGCTTGGTCAGCGTCGTCCAAAACGTGGGCTACCCGAACCAGGACTACTCCCATTTCCGCTCGATGGACATCTGGCAAACCGCCTCCAACAACAACGAATACCTCGGCACCGGCTGGCTCGGCAGGATGCTCGAAGCCGAGTTTCCCGGCTTCCCCACAGGCTACCCGAACGAGGACAATCCCGACCCGCTCGCTCTGCAAATCGGAAGCATCGTGCCGATTGCATTCATGGGCAGCGCCTTCCCAATGGGCATGAGCATCAGCGACGCCAACGCTTTTTACGAGTTCGTCAACGACTTCGTGGAGCCTGCGCCGCCGACGCCTTATGGCGATGAATTGGAGTATATCCGGCTGGTAATGCAGCAGTCGCAGCAGTATTATGAAGCCATCAAAGGCGCTGCCGAAATGATGCCCGCCAACCTTTCCGGCAAGTACCCAACGGCAGGTGAAAACGCCCTCGCCGACCAGTTGCGCATCGTCGCCCGGCTGATTGGCGGCGGCATGAAAACGCCCGTTTACGTGGTCAATATCGGCGGCTTCGACACGCACAGCGAGCAGGTGAATGGTTCGCCGACGGGGGGTTTTCACGCTTACCTTTTGTACCAAATTGCCCAGGCGGTTTGCGCTTTTCAGGATGACGTGCAACTGATGGGCAGGGCGGACGACGTGTGCGGGATGACCTTCTCCGAGTTCGGCAGGACGATTGGCGAGAATGGCAGTTTTGGCACCGACCACGGAGCGGCTGCGCCACTTTTTGTCTTCGGAAAAGGCGTGAATCCCGGCATCATCGGGGCGAACCCGGTCATTCCGCAAGACCTGAACGTGAGCGCCGATTTGCCGATGGTGCATGATTTCCGGCAGGTGTATGCAAGCGTTTTGCAGGATTGGTTCGGGCTGAATTATGGCAGCGATTTACTTTTTGGCGACTTCGAAATCCTGCCCATTTTCAAAGGCACGACCGGCACGAGCGACCCGGTGCGCCGCGACAGATTTGCCGTCGGCAACTATCCGAACCCGGTGCGCTCGAACACGACCATTACTTTCACCTCGCCGAATGCACACGTGGTCATCAACTTGCTGGATGCGCAGGGCAGGCATATTGTGAAAATTGCGGAAGGCGATTTCCAGGCGGGTGCGCACCAAGTCGTTTTCGACCGGAGCAGCCTGAATGCGGGGACGTATTTTTATCAGGTGAAAATCAATGGGATGGGGGTGACGAAGAAGATGCTGGTGATTTGATTTTCATTTTTCTTGAAAATCAGCCCGCCTGGCAAAGCGATGCGAGGTGGGCTGTTTTTTTAGCTTCTGCCTGAAGCCTGCTTTCAAGTCGAAACTTTTACCTTTGAAAAAAAATCAAGACCATGCTGAGTGTCCAAGCCATTTATGACGGGCAACATCTGCAGTTGCTTCAAAAGGTGAGCATCAAAAAGCCACGCCGGGTGATTGTAGTATTTCTTGACGACCCTGAAAATAGCGAGGAAGAAGCGCCGCTGACCGCCAAAGAATTGCACCCTTTACTGGCGGCGAATCCTGCGTTCAATTTTCTTTCGGCGGAGGAAGAAGACATCTATTCCGACGCTGACCTGAAGATTAAATATTGACCAACCAATTTGAAACAACCATGGATAAAGGCACCATCGTTCTTACCCAGTTCCCGTTTACTGACTTGAGCGCCGCTAAACGCCGCCCGGCGGTCATTCTTTCCAAAGTTGACCCGGCTGACCCGGATGTAATAGTTGGTTTTATTTCAACCATCCCTTCACCGTTTCCTTCACCTTGCGATTACGTGCTGGATGTCAGCCACCCGGATTTCGTGCAAACCGGGCTGAAAAAAACTTCCATTTTTAAGTTGGACAAGCTCGCAACGCTCGACAAATCCATTTTTACAGGTGAACTTGGAGAAGTTTCGCCTGCCATTTTCGAGGAATTAAAAAAGAAGCTGCGGCTGGGATTGGATTTACCAGAAGCAGGAGAGACGTTAAACTACGCCGCACAAATGCGGGAACTGGCAAACGGCGAGCCGTGGCAAGATTCGACCTACGAAGGAAAACTCGCCGGCCTGTCCGCCGAAACTGCCTTTCGCCAACCTATACCCGGCATCCATTCCGTAGCGGAAATCCTTTCACACGTGCGCTGGTGGCGCCACGCCATTTTGCACCGCCTGCAAGGCGGCACGACTTCCAAACTCAGCATGACCAGCCCCGAAAATTGGCTGTCGCTGGAAAATTTGCAGCAAGAAGGCTGGGAAAACATCAAAGCCGACGCCGACCAAGTGCGTGACGAAATCATTCAATTGATTGAAAATCAAACAGATGATTTTCTCGACCGGGTGTTTGCCAACGTCGAAGGGAAGGATTATGACATGCGTTACCTGGTGCAAGGCGTTTTGCAGCACGACAATTACCACCTGGGGCAGATGGCGCTGGTGCTGCGGATTTTGGAGGTGCAGGATAACTTGACTTTGTTAGATTAGGTTTTTTGGGGATTTGACATTTTGGACTTTTCG
>CAZHLB010000935.1:0-2856 GCA_964533005.1 uncultured Saprospiraceae bacterium | reverse complement strand
AAAGCTCATTACCTACGCGCGCACTCACTTCATAGTTTGGCGGCACTGCTTCAAGCTAAGAACGGGTATTTCACCTCCGTCAAAAACAACCCATGCGGCGGCACGCTCCAGCTTTTTTGCAGCAAAGCCTGCTCATTCAATGCTCGTTGCACATCGTCCAGCGCAATTTTTCCTAAGCCAACATTCAGGCACATCCCAACCACCAGGCGCACCATGCCTCGCAGAAAACGATTGGCGGAAATGTGAAAAGTGAGCCGCTTGCCTGCCTCGTCGAGTACCCACTCAGAGCGGGTGAGATTGCATTTCATAGTTTTCAAATCGTTGTTGGATTTGCAAAAAGGCGCAAACTCATCGTACTCCAAAAGCAGCGCCGCCGCCGCTTGAACCTGCTCCAAATTCAGCCTTTCAAAAAATGGGAAATGCCAGGCGGTATGCGTCTCGAAAGGATTTTTTTCAAGCACGATGCGGTATTCGTAGCTCCTCAAGTTTGCGTCAAAACGAGCGTGGGCGCTGGCTTCCACCTCAAAAATGCGGTAAATGGCGATGTCTTCCGGCAGCAACTTATTCACCCGGTTCAAAAAGGACGGCGGGAATTTTCCCTCGAAATCGAAGTGCATGAAATATTGGCTTGCATGAACGCCCGTGTCCGTCCTGCCGCACCCCACTGCTTCGATGTCAGCGCCGAGAATGGTTGAAAATGCTTGCTCGATGCTCTCTTGCACGGAGGGCGAGTGCGGCTGTTTTTGCCAGCCGCTGTACTTCGTTCCGTTGTAGGCTAATTCTGAAAAATAGCGCATGGTTGATTGATGATTGGTGAGTGATAATTGCTGGTATCGCCATTCGCTAAATGAAAATGCACCTGCAAAAGAACATTGCAGGTGCATTCTTCGAGCCTGGAAAATGCAGGACTTTCAGTTGATAACGCTTTTGTCTTTCGACATGTAGGCGGCGTACATCCAGGCTGCGCCTGCCAAAGCCAAGTCTTTCAACAAGCTCCCCATGGCTGAGGCGTCTCCACCGGACATGCCTTTCACATGAACGAGCAGCGCTGTCAAAATCAAGAAAACGCCAAGCAAGGCAGTGGCAAGTTTGTCGTACTTGCCAATCAGGATGCTGACTGCTGCGGCAATCAAACAAGCGCCAGTTAGGTAAACGATGAACGCACCGCCGAAAGGCGCCATGCCAGCCATAGCTGACGCATTCATGAAATGAAGGACGCCAAAAACGGCGAAGGGAAGAGCGAAGAGGTACTTCCCGAAACTCAGAAGTTGGTTCATAAAAACTGTTTTGTGTTGGTGATAAAATTGTTTGAACACTCGTTCAGGCTTCCCTGAAACGCCGGTGAAGGTAGGACGGTAATTTTCTACTTTGGATAAAACGCAGAATTTATTTGCAGAGGTTGGAAAAAACGGGAAGGCAAAATTTGGCGAGCTGGCGATTTTGCGTAAAACGCACCTTTCCGATACCGATAGTTATCGGTAGACAACTTTCGGAAAGGTTGGCGAACAGGTCAGGCAGCTTTCAGCAGGCTCAATTTCGAGGTTTCCAGCCGGTCGAAAGCATAATTGTAAGTTATCCGAAACTCCCGCACGTCGCGCTGCGAGGGCAATTCGAACATGGCTTCGTTCATCACCGCTTCGCAAATGGAGCGCAAGCCGCGAGCGCCCAGCTTGAAATCCATGGCTTTCTGAGCGATGTAGTCAATGGCTTCGGCAGTGAAAGAAAGGCGGATGCCTTCGAGGGAAAAGAGTTTCGTGTACTGCTTGAGCAAGGCATTTCTCGGCTCGGTGAGGATGCGGCGCAGCGTGTCGAAATCGAGTGGTTCGAGGAAGGTGACGACGGGCAGGCGACCAATTAATTCAGGTATCAAGCCAAAACGCTTCAAGTCCTGGCTGTTGACGTAGCGGATGAGATTGTCGCGGTTCACGTACTTGCGTTCCTCTGCTTTGAATCCAATGATGTGCGTATTCAAGCGCCTGGCGATGTGCATTTCGATGCCGTCGAATGCGCCGCCGCAGATGAACAGGATGTTTTGCGTGTTCATGCGCACGAGCTTTTGCTCCGGGTGTTTTCTGCCGCCTTGCGGAGGCACCATGATTTCCGTGCCTTCCAGCATTTTCAGCATCCCTTGCTGGACGCCTTCGCCGCTGACGTCTCTGGTGATGGATGGGTTGTCGCTTTTGCGGGCGATTTTGTCAATCTCGTCAATGTAAACGATGCCCTTTTCGGCGGCAGCCGTGTTGAAATCGCAAACCTGGAGCAGGCGGGAAAGTATGCTTTCAACATCCTCGCCCACGTAGCCCGCCTCGGTGAAAACAGTGGCGTCCACGATGGCAAAAGGCACGTTGAGAAATTTGGCGATGGTCTTCGCCATGAGCGTTTTGCCCGTGCCCGTTTCGCCGACAAAAAGCACGTTTGATTTTTCAATTTCTACCTCGTCGTGCGAAGGTTGGCGCAGGCGCTTGTAATGATTGTAAACGGCGACGGAGAGGGTCTTTTTTGCTTCCTCCTGCCCAATCACGTATTGGTCGAGGTGGAGCTTGATTTCACGGGGAGTGATGTGCTCGGGCAGGTTGAAGTCAACTTCGGAGGGTGGCGCATCGGCGGATTTTTTGTTGCCGTACAATTCTTCTTCGATAATCTCGACCGCCTGCTCCACACATACTTCGCAGATATGCCCTTCGATGCCGGCAATCAAAATCAAGGCTTCGGATTTGTCTTTCCCACAAAAAGAGCAACGGTAATTTTGTTTGCTGCGCCGCATAATCATTGAAGAAACCCGCTCAGAGAGCGGTGTTTTTTTGAAAAAAAATTTTAAAAAATTTTATTAAAAAAAACCGCTCGATGAAAGACCGC
>CAZHLB010000934.1:0-2858 GCA_964533005.1 uncultured Saprospiraceae bacterium | reverse complement strand
ACAAATCCTGCAAAATCGCCGCCCCTCTGGGGCTGGAAGATGTGGGGTTGCGACATTGCTACAAACATCGTCGCCCCTCCGGGGCTATTGACAGGGGTTGATGCGCATCAACCCTCATCAACTTTCATTGACTCACTGGCAAACCTGAATCACCACCTCAAAAACGCCCCCTGCTTCCACCACAAAATCATACTCCAGCGACACGCCCGTGTCGGAAGTAAAAGTCACCACCGACCCGGCGGCGACGGTTGCGGTGTGCGAAATCAAATCTCCCAGCGATTGATAATTGCCTGCCGGGATGGTCAGGTTCATCACGTTCAAGTTCGGAATGCAGTTGCCGGTCGTGAAGCTTTGCACGGCGCAATTGCTCGCCTCGCCGGTGGCATTGTAAGGCTTGATTTTCACGTAAATCGTTGTGCCGTAAGGAAAGAAACCGGGCGGGTCGTAGGTCGTCACGTTGCCAGCGTCGAAGTTGTTCAGGATGTCCGTGCCGCCGGGCGTCGTGCCGACGTCGAGGCGGTAGCCGGAAGGGCTGCCGGTGGCTGCCGCCCAGGTGAGCGACGAGTTGGCGGGCACTCCCGTTGCGCCGTTGGCGGGGATGGTCAGGTTGGTGCAGGCGGGTGGCGGCAATGTGGGTGAACATTCTCCGTCGTAAGCCCAGGGCGGTCCCTGCCCGGGTTCCTCGTTTTGTGTCCACCAGAGATTGTGGTACTTGCCGCCTTCCCACGAAACCACCTGGTTCGGAGCGGCATAGACAGTGGTTGGATTCCAGTTTGGCTCGTTGCAAATTCCACTCGTCCATTCCGCCAGGGTGAAATTGATGGACACGCTGACCGTGTTGCCGTTGTCGTCCGTGCCGCTCAAAGTGGCTTCGTACTCTCCGAAAGCTGGGGCGAGCCAGGATTGGAAAAACGTGCCGCTGTTGAGATTGCTCAGGTTGAAAGTATCCGCCGAGCCGCCTGCCTGCGGTTCGAGGATGAGCACGCCGGAAGCAATCGAACCATCGAGGTCGAACAGGCGAAATTTCAACTCAACCGGGTCGTAACAACCATTGCAATAACTCGGCGCAGCTTGATAAATCGTCTGCCCGTCGGCGGGAAAAACGAAGCTCGCTTTTGGTGCGCAGGTCGTGCCGCAGCAGGGCGAGAATATGGTTTGCGTCAGCGGCAACGTGCCGCCGGTGTAGTATTCCTGCACCTTTTGCACCCAAAAATAGTCGTCGGTGGGCGGGTCGCCGATGCCGTCGGTGCTGGAATTGACGCCTGCGCCCATGAGCACGGAAATCACGCCGCTGTCACGAGTCATGGCGAGGTGGTTCGCCCAGGTGATGTTTGTGCCGTTGACCGTCAAGCCTGGCTCGGCGTATTGATTTTGGGAAAAATAACTGAGCCGGTCGCTGTTCGACGCCGAGTAGATGTCGCCAAAAAAGAAGGAGGTGCTGCTGTCTTCGTATCTCTGGAAAGTATTGCCGAGAGGCGGAAAAGTCGCCCCGGTGTACTCGCTGACCTCCGAAGAGTTGTTGATATGCCCCACCGGGAGTTGCCAAAGCACCACCGGGTAGCCGGTCACCTGCCAGAATTGCTTGACGTAAAACAGGTAGTTGCGCCAGTGGTCGTTGTTGAAAAACCAGGGCACGTTGTACGGATGGTCGGGGTCGTTGATGTGCCCGCAAGCGTCCAGCCCGTACTTGTCAATGGAAACGTAATCAGCGCAATTGGAAAAAATGCCAGCCCGTGCAGCATAGACGATGGTCTGCTCAGAGGCGTCCTTGATGCTTGCCCTGCCTTGCGCAAAACCCTGGGTATCAGTCAGTCGGATGGGCGAAGAACCGGCAGCCCAAAGGTTTAATTGCCAGCCGAACAGCAAGTTGTGACCCGCCGTGCGCTTGTCTTTGATAGTCTGGTTGATGCGCTGGACGAGGGTTTTGATGTTGCCTGCCCCCGGTGCGATGTTGGTCAGTCCAACGCAGGTGACGATGGAAGTTGGCTCGTTGGGATTGGCGTTTTGCTGCATGTAGCCGAGAAAATCCGGTTCGAGGATGATGCCGTAGAGTTCGCCCTGCAAGTTCGCCTGCACGGAATCCATGAACTGGTTCAGGTCTTCAAAATAAGCAGTCATGTAAGCCACATCGTTCACGTGGGCGAGGTCGAGCGAGTAGCTTTCGCCGTCGTCGGGGATGTTGTAATAAACGTAAAACGGAATCAGCCCATGCCGCAGACTTTCCCTTGCAAACTTGCCGGGGCGACCAATTCCCCACGAGCGCCAGCCAGTCAGCGGTCCCCCGTTGATGTAAATGTAGCGGACGTCCATGCCCTTGTTTTTCAGCCCCGGCTGCACGTCTTTCCAGAAGTTGAGGTCGGCGGTCACATCTTCCGAGACCGAGCCGATGGACAGGTAATTTGGCAAGCCCGGCACTGCGCCCGCCGCCGTGTTCACCCGCAAGCCCATGTAATAATTCTGCCCGGTGTTGGCTGTAATTTTCAGCCCGGTGCGCCCTGCGCTCATGCCGGTGAAAGTCACGTCCGTGCCGCTGACCGAGATGCCGACGACGTTGATGTTTCTCGCCAAAACGGAGGTGATGGGCAGGTTGAAAGTGTAGGTGACGGTTGCGCCCTGGTTCAGGTTGATTTGCTGCGGCAGGTTGGCGAGGTTGAGGTTGGGCGGGTTGGCGGCTTGCACGTTGGAAAGGCTTGCGAGCGTGAAGAGGAGGAGCAATGTGTTCTTCATGGATGGATAAAAAATTGTGGCTCAAAGGTGACACCTGGAAATCGGCTGTTTTGAGGGGGAAAAATTTGATTTTTGTACCTAAAAAAAAGCGCTTTACAGGTGTGACCATTTTACAAAGAATTTTGAAGCTA
>CAZHLB010000933.1:0-2859 GCA_964533005.1 uncultured Saprospiraceae bacterium | reverse complement strand
CCCCCCCCACAACCCCCCCCCCCCCCCCCCCCCCTCCCCCCCCCCCCCCCGTTCCCATCCGCCCGGCGGCCCACAAGAATTGTCAGAGAACTAAAAACTTCAAATCAGTTGGCGATTTTTTGCCGTTTTTTTTTTAACCTTAACAAACAGCTGCTTCCGACACGAAAGCCTTTTTCAAAATTTCGCCTTTCGGGTGCATGGCTACGAGTTTCGCCTCGTCCTTGTGCAAAACTTCGGCGCGTGAAATGGCTGCCATTCGCTTTTGAAGTTTCAGCCATTCGGCATCCGAATCCGGGTCAATTTGCTGGCAGGTGTTGCCAGCCAGCTCCCAAATCAATTCCATTTTTTCAACGCAGACGATGCGAGCCGGGTCTTCGAAAATCCAGTTTTCGAGCCGGGCTTTTTCTACTGCGCTTGCTTGTCCTGATAGTACCTTGTGCAAAATCACCTCATTCATTTTTTTTACCCTTTGAGACATGAACGAGGCAGAAGCCTTAGCTGCAATTTCAATGAATTTAACTCTCGAAGCGGCTTGAAAATAGTGGGCGGTGGACTCATCATTGTGTCTAATCATTCTCAGCTTTCCTTCCACAAATTCTCGTGGCAGCCTTAGAAACTCATTCATCTTGAAATTTCACCTCAATGGGTTCTGCCTACATTTACTATTACCATTTCGGGGGTAGCTACCCCCTATTCCGGCTCATGTTTTTTTTAAAAAACAATTGAATCCGTCATTCCCGTTTTCAAAATCCTGCCACGCTTTCCATAGACGTTTCAGCGCAAAACTGATTTGATGCTCTACCGTTTTGACGGAGATGCCCTGCCGCTGCGCAATTTCCTTGTACGTCAATTTTTCCTTGCGGCTCAATTCAAAAACGGCTTTGCACTTGGGCGGCAGATGGTTGATTTCGAAATCAATCATGGCTTGCAATTCGTCGTAATCAAAATGATTGCCGTTGCTCACATGGTTGCCATTCGAGGTGGAGAATTCTTCAAATTCAACCGTCGGAAGTTTGGAGTGCTTCCTGTTGTTCAAGTACTTGTTCCGAATAATTCTTTTCAGGTAAGCCAACGGATTTCCGTCCTCCCGCAATTGGTCGCCCATTTTCCAGGCGGACAGGAAAGCTTCCTGCACGAGTTCTTTTGCATCTTCTTCCGAATTGGTGAGACGGAAGGCAAAATGAACCAGTTCGGAATGGTACTGCCGAAACAGTACTTCGATGAGGGTAGATTGATTTGGTGTTGCCAATTTAGTTTCGATTAAACAGTTCAAGGTCACTGCCTTGCCGTTGCCGGAAAGCCAGGAAAACCCAACGATTTTTCACGTTGCCGGTAGTCCGATTGTTTTTAGGTTGAGTTCCAATCCTTTGAGACGAAAGAAAACAGGCTTTTACCAGAGTAGCTTGGGTCAATTCGTTGGCGCAGCGTTGCGGGTCAGGGCAAATGAGAAAAGGAATTCCCAAAACGAAGGCGAGTTTATCACCTTCCACAACACTGCCACCGGGTATCATTTCTTGGTACAATTTAACCGGGGGTCACCCCCAAACGATTTTGAAATTTAACAGTAGTGAAAACAACTTCATCATCCTTGTTATCAACCTCGGCTGACTTTAAAACCGATGCTCAATCGTGGAGTTGCTTTTCTTTTGTTTTTAATTCCAGGCAGGAGGAAAAAGTTATCAGGGCGAGCAGGTTTTTTTATTGAAATGGAAAATTTCGAGCATAAATCACTGTCTTTCAATCATTTCCTAAAGTTCCGAATTACTTGCCTCACCCCGTCCGTTTGCGGTACGTCCACACCGCCAGGGCGTTGAAAAACAAGCCTAAGCCTATCATTACCAGGAAATTATACCGCACGTCAGACCACGAGCTTCCCTTCAAAAGCACCAGCCGCATCACCTCTACGAAATGCGCAATCGGGTTCGGAACAGTCATCGCCTGCGCCCAGCCGGGCATGCTTTCAATAGGGGTGAACAACCCCGACATCAAGATGAAAATGACCATGAAAAACCAGGCGACGAACATGGCTTGCTGCTGCGTGTCGGCGAAATTGGAAATGAAAAAGCCGATGCCGAGCGTGCAGAAAATATTGACCACACAAAAAGCGAATACCACCCAAAGGCTGCCCACGATGGGAATGTCGAACAACAGCTTGCCCACCGCCAGCCCCAGTGCCAAATCGAAAAGCCCGATGAACAGGAACGGCAACAATTTGCCCGTGATGAACTGCCATTTTCGGATGGGCGTCACGTTGATTTGCTCGATAGTGCCGGTCTCTTTTTCCCGCACCACGTTCATCGCCGATAGTATCAACACCAGCATCGCTACCAACTCGCCGAGGATGCCGGGAACCATGAACATTTTGTAGTCGAGCAAGGGGTTGTACCAAAAATTGGGAATGGCTTGAATGGTTGGAATGGTTGAATGGCTGGATGGTTGCGAGCGGGAAATCAGGGCGGGCTTTATCTCTGCCATCATTTCACTGCTGAATTGCTGAAAAACCTGCCCGGCGTAGCTCGCCGCCAAACCTGCTTTTTGACCATTGATAGCGTTCACCTGCACCTGCAATTTGATGGGCTGGCGGCGCAAAACCTCCCGCTCGAAGTGGGCGGGAATGGTCAAAACCAGGTCGGCTTTGTCGTTTTGAATTGCCTCGAAAGCGGCGTCATCACTGTGCGGCATGGCAGATAAGACAAAATAACCGGAGGCAGTGAGCTTGCTTACGAGCATTCGAGAGGAGGGCGAGCGGTCGTAGTCCACGACGGCGAGAGCGATGTTTTTGATGTCGTGGGTAGCGGCAAAAGAGAGGACGATGAGTTGAATGATAGGCACTACCAACAGGATTGGCAGCATCGTGCG
>CAZHLB010000932.1:0-2859 GCA_964533005.1 uncultured Saprospiraceae bacterium | reverse complement strand
AGAGGTTCTCTTCGAGAATGACAAAGCGACTTGCAGACTTGCAGACGTGACTGGGACGCAAGGGTTCTCATTCGGGAACGACAAAAAAGGGGAGAAAGGCGGGCGGCAAAGCTAACCAACGGGCAGGGGTTGGCGAAACGAGGCAGGGGTTTGGTTGGGTTTGAGACAAATGCCATTTCTATTTTTTGCGTAGCCTCGCCAGGTAACCGCCGCCCGGCGCAAGCCGTATTTTCAACTCATCCTTCCCCGAAAAAACACCCGCCGAAATCAAATAATCCGAAGCCACCTTCTCCGCATTCACGCCGTCGGCGCAAATCGTCGCATCGAAATTTCCCTCGCCAAGAAAGTCCAGCGGGATGCTGATTTCCCTCGCCGTCCAGTCGTTCATGCCGCCGATGAACCAGTCGTCGCCCTTTTTCCGAGCCATCACCACGTAGTCGCCAAGCACTGCGGCGGGCACGAGCGTCTCGTCCCAGGTGGTCGGGATGCTGCCTAACAATTCCATGAAAGCCGGTTCCTGCCAGCCAGTGCTTGGGTTGCCTGAAAAAACCTGCACCGGGCTATCGTAAATCAGGAACATGCTCAACTGGTGGCACCGGGTTCCCTGCGACATGACCTTTCCCCAAATCGGGCGAAACGTGGACTTCGTGCCATTGTCGAGCAAGCCCGGCTCGTAGTCCAATGAGCCGGAAACCATGCGGATAAAGGCTTGCTGCACATTGTGCTCCGGCGTCGCCTTGTCGCTCCAGGCATTGTATTCCGAGCCGAGGACGCCTTCCCTTGTGATGGCATTCGGATAGGTGCGCTCGAAACCCGCCGGTTTGAAAGAGCCGTGAAACATCACCAGGACTTTCCGGCGGGCGCAGGCTTCGGCGATTTTTGGGTAAAAATTGACCATCGGCTGGTCGTCCCTGTCCATGAAATCGGTCATGATGAAGTCCACGCCCCAGCGTTGGAATTGGTCGAGGGCAGGTTCGAGTTGGCGTTCGAGGGTCGAAGCCAGCGTCCACATACTCAAACCGATGCCTTGCGAACGGGCGTAGGCGGTGAGTTCTTCCATGTTCAAATTGGGGTTGATTTTGAAAAGGTCTTTCACGTCCGACCACCCGGCGTCGAGCATAATCCGCTGCAAACCAAAGCGTTTGGCGAAGTCAATGTAGTATTTGTAGGTGGCGGTGTTGATGCCCGCCTTGAACGGGACGTTGAAAAGTGCGATGTCAATAATCCACTCGTCCGTGCCCCTGCCTGGTTTTATCCACGACACGTCGCCGAGGCGATTGGGCGAAGCGAGGCGGTAAATCAGGTCGGTCGAAGGCAAAGTCTTGTCGTCGCCCAAGACCATTACCCGCCAGGGAAAGCTGCGCTTTCCGCTCGTGCGGGCGATGAAATTTGCCCGCTGGGTCACGACTTCGGCGGGAAATTCCCCTTCCGTCATTTTAGTCTGAAGCGGAAACGGCGCAAAAACGCCCTTCAAACTACTGCCCACGTGCGACAAAAACATGCCGGGATAATCCTCCAAATCCGACTCGGTCAGCACCATTCGCAAGCCATTTCCCACGTCCACCAGCACCGGCGAAAACATCAAAACCTCCGGTGCGATGCTGTCCAGCGGCTTGATTTGGTAAGGCTCCTCGAAGCTGGTATGAAAAATATCCACCCCGTCCCGCTTGACCACTTGCGGAAACCAAACCTGCGCCGACTTGTCCGTTTTGAATTCGGCAACCTCGTTGACGACGGTAATGCTGTCGGGCAAATGGGTCAAAAAGCGATAAGCCACGCCGTCGTCGTACGCCCGGAATTGCAGGCTGAAAAAGCCTTTGAACAGCAAAGTCAGCTCGTTGAAATTGTCCAAAATCACCTTGCGCTTGATGGCGACCGGCGGAAAAATGGTGTCGCTGACCGAGCGGTTTTGCACGGTTTGCAGCACCGGCGACTTGCCCAGGCGCTTGCCGTTTTGCAAAATCAAAGCGGGTGAAGAAGGCGAAACGATTTGCCTGCCCTCGTGCAAGACCTCGAATTGGACGGTTTCGCCGAGCGAAATTTTGACCTGGATTTTGCCGTCGGGCGAGGAGAGAGATTGGCTTTTTTGCGCAAAAACAGTGGCGAGGGTGAATAGCAAAAGGAGGGCGGAGCTAATTTTTTTCATGCTGGAAAATTACTTTCAAAGCTCATGTGGTGTCTGAGTGAAACAACTGTCTGCAAGCCTGCAAGTCTGCAAGCCGCTTTGTCATTCTCGCAGAGAACCTACACGTCACACCGGGCAGCACTTGGGACGTGTAGGTTCTCTGCGAGAATGACAAAGCGGCTTGCAGACTTGCAGGTTCGCAGACAGGTGTTTCACTCAGACACCTGTCAGCTTTGGGCATTATTTCGGCTCAATCAAGTCCCACAAATTTCCATACAAATCTTCAAACACCGCCACCGTCCCATATTCTTCCTCTGCTGGCGGTCTGACAAAATGGACGTTGCGCTGCACCATATTTTGATAATCCCGCCAGAAATTATCCGTGTGCAAAAACAGGAAAACCCTGCCGCCGGTCTGGTTGCCGACTTTGCTTTTTTGCTCCTCGTTTGCCGCTTTCGCCAGCAAGAGGCGGCAAGTGCCAGTGCCTTTCGGCGCAACCACGACCCAGCGTTTGGTTTCGCTCAGGGAGGTGTCTTCGATTAAATCGAAGTCCAGTTTTTGCGTGTAAAATGAAATGGCGTCGTCGTAGTCATTGACGACGATGGCGAGTTGAGCTATATGTTGATTCATTATTCTGTGGAATTAGAAATTCTGGCTCATGTCGGCTCTGCGTAAAGTGCCTGTCTGCAAGTCCGCAAGTCGCCTTTGTCATCCTCGAAGAGGAACCGTCCTGT
>CAZHLB010000931.1:0-2863 GCA_964533005.1 uncultured Saprospiraceae bacterium | reverse complement strand
TGGACAGCGCCGTTTCTGATTGCCCTTGTTTCCGAACGCTGGTTCGGAAACAAGGGCAATCAGAAACGGCGCTGTCCAAAATTTACATCTTCTCCTCCACCAATTTCACAATCCGCTTCTCCAACTTATCCGCCTGTTTCTCAATCGCCTCGGCTCGTTGCGAAAACTCTGCCGCCAGCGCCTTGTCGTCGAGGCTTTTCGAGTTCACCTTCACGTTCATGCCTGCGCCATGCACGGCAGCACGAGCGCAAAGTGCGCCGACGCCTGCATCGGTGACGGAGTTGGGATTGCCCGTTTTTACCATTTCTTCAATCAGTTCGAAAGACGCCAGCGCCAGTTCCATCGTGCGCAACGGCGTCTCGATGGCGTAGCGAGTTGCTTCCTGGACGGCTTGTTTTCGAGCGGCTTTTTCCGCCGGGCTATCTTTCGGCAGGCGAAAGGCAGCCATGATTTGGTTGAACGCTTTCGTGTCCTCGTCCACGAGTTGCAGCAGGGCATCTTTGATTGCCTGCCCTTTTTCCGCCCACTCGGAAAACGCCTCCCATGTCTCGTCCCAACCTCGTTTTCCTGCGCTGAGATTTGCCACCATCGTGCCCAGCGAAGCGCCCAATGCGCCGACGTAGGCGCTGATGCTGCCGCCGCCGGGAGCAGGTGTATCCTTCGCCGTTTCGTTGGCGAAAGCTCGCAGGTTCATGTCGAGCAAGGGCGTCGGGTTGTCTTCGGTGAAGCGGTACTCGATGATTTTTTTCTTCGGGTCAAAAGGCGTCAACTCATTCAATCCCAACGACTTGACGGCGACGTGGATGATTTCTTCTTCCGACAAACCGGCGCTCCATTTTTGTTTTTTCAGAAAATATTTGCCCGCCGCCAGCATCGCCTGGAGCGGCACCAAGCCGACGATTTCGGAGCCGGTGACCCGCATTCCCCGGCTCTCGGCGCTCTTGCAACATGCCTCGAAAGCCTCGTGCAACGGCGTGACATTCAGGTTGGTCAGGTTCATGGAAACTTGGGCGACGCCGTATTCGGGAATGTACCAGCCGATGCCTTTCACCGCTTTGCAAGTGCCTGGCACTCTCACACTCTCACCGCTCTCATCCCTCACCATCTCTCCGGAAACGGGGTCGCCCTTCCTCAAAATGCGCCCTTTTTCCCGCACGTCGAAGGCGACGCTGTTTGCCCGGCGCTCGCTGGTGGAGTTTAAATTGACGTTGTAAGCCACCAGGAAATCCCTTGCGCCGATGACCGTTGCGCCCGCACGGGGATTGAATTTGGCGGGCCCGTAGTCGGGCTTCCATTCCGCCTTGCGCAGTTTTTCCGGCAGGGCTTCGTACTCGCCGACACGGATTTCGGCGAGGTTGCGGCGCTCCGGGCGAGTTGCGGCGTATTCGTACATGTAAAATGGCACGTCCAATTCCCTGCCTGCCATCTCGCCGAGGCGGTGCGCCCACTGCACACATTCTTCCATCGTGATGTTGGCGACGGGCACGAGCGGGCAAACGTCGGTAGCGCCCTGGCGGGGATGCTCGCCTTTGTGTTTGCTCATGTCTATGATTTCCGACGCTTTTTTGATGGCGAGAAAAGCTGCCTGCACCACCGGTTCCGGCTCGCCGACGAAGGTGACGACGGTGCGGTTGGTCGCTTTACCAGGGTCAACGTCGAGCAACTTGACCCCTTCGACGCTCTCGATGGCGTCGGTGATTTGCTTGATGATGGTCATGTCCCGTCCCTCGGAGAAATTGGGGACGCATTCGATGAGTGGTTTTGCTGTCACGATGGCGGTTTGAATTTTTAGGGGGCGAAAGTAGGGATTGCGGAGGAAATGGGGAGGCGATTGAAATAACGCCGCCCGGTAGCAATAGCTTTTGCTGAAACAGCTAATTTTAATGCTGAAAAGAAACCTGCTTATACAAATGCACGTATTTCGCTCAACAGATAACTCAAATTAGCGCCTATACAAATGGAATACTCAACAGGATTTAAGCAATTAGTAGCCTTTGCTTTAAGAGGCAATCAGTACGTTGGAACAGGAAACCCAAATAGTAAAATAGTAATCATTGGAAAAGAAGTGGCTTTGGACAACGAATTTGAACCGAATTTGAAGGATTTAGACCAAGCATTTAAAGTAGCGCTAAAAACAGATTTTGAAGAAAATGCGCAAAAATGGCAAATGAATATTGAAGCCAACCAAAATGAAGAAAGCATAAATAAATGGGAAGTAAAGCCCCAGCAAAATAACCCTTTATTTCCTTTTAAAGGAATGATGCTTAATAAGCAAAATGAAGGGCATACTTGGAGGAAATACCAAAAGCTCCATGATTTGATTTTCAATGGAACCATGAATCCCGACACAAATAGAGAATATGATTTCCACCGTAATTTCTTTATTTCCGAACTGAATAACTCCTACTCAAAAAGCACTGTGGATGCCAATAAAGGCAGTATTCCCGGCAGAAAAGAATTCATTGATGCGCATGCTTTTTTTAAGTCTTTTCCCATTGTATTGCTTGCTTGTAGCAATTACATATCAGGCGGCGAATTGAAACAAATATTTGGTGTAGAATTCATCAAAGAGAAAGGAATTGGAAACCAGAAGTTTTGGATACACTTCAGTCAAAGCGATAATCCTAAATTAGTAATTCACACAAGGCAACTGAGCATGAATGTGTCAAACAAGTTAATCCGAGAGCTGGCTGATGAAATAAAATCTTTTGCTGAAGTCAAAGAAATAGTCCTCTTGGCATAAAAAGCGCGGTTGATGCTCAGCTTTTCTCCTAAGTAACGTGCGAAAAATAACGTGGTATGTTACAAGACAACCTTTCCGAAAGTCTCAAACTTTCGGAAAGGCAGCATACCACTCGAATGA
>CAZHLB010000930.1:0-2868 GCA_964533005.1 uncultured Saprospiraceae bacterium | reverse complement strand
AGCGGCAAAATGGGACTCAGAGGTTCCCTGCGGGAATGACAAAGCGACACGCAAGCGACTCAGCCAGACGTGCTAAACAGTTACAATTTTTGAAGCAATCTTTTCGCTTCGGTGTTTTCGGGGTCTATTTTCAGCACCTCCTCCAAGTCGTTTTTAGCAGCGGCGGGGTTTTCGATTTTAACATAGACTTCCGCCTGTTTTAGCAACTTTTCAACCCTGCGGTTCAGGTGAGACAAGGAATCGCTGGCAACCTGGTGATGGTCGCCGCCGGGGTGGTCGTGCAGGAATTTTTTCCAGGCAGGAATGGTGGCTGCGTTTTCTGCAATTTTGAAGGCTTGTTCTTCTGACGATGCTTGTTTTTGTTCGTTTGGCGGGTCTTGGGTCGAGGCTCCGGCAGGTTTCCACGGCTGCCAAATCAGCAAAACTACAACCAGCAAAACGGCAGCCGGCAGAGCAATCTTCCAAACCGGAAAAGCTGGTTTAGGAGGTGGCGGCGAGGATTCGCTTTTTTGTTTCCCAACCTGAATTTTGATGGTCGGAGCAACTTGCGCTTGCTGGCGGGTGGCAGTTTCTTTCTTTTGGCGCTCCTCCTCCGCCTGTCGTTTCGCTTCGGCTTGCAGGCGTTCGGCTTCCGCTGCTTCCCTCTTTTGCCGCTCTTCTTCTGCTTGCCGGTGCGCCGCCGCTGCTTTTTTCCTCCGGTCTTCTTCTTCCGCCTGCCGTTTCGCACGGGCTTCATTTTCCCTCCGCTCTGCCTCATCCTTTTCCTTTTCCCGCCTGTTTTCCGTCTCCTGCAAGGCAACGATTTTAGCTTGCGCCTCCTCCACGTGCGCCCCGTCCTCGCCGAAGCGGTCGAGGTAATCAATAAAATCGGTGAGCCGCTGGCGGCGCAAAGCGGATTGCCAAAACTCCTCGTCTTCCAATATTTTCAAGCGTTGGCGAGCCGCCTGGCGCAAGTCGGAGAAAGCTGTTTGAGACATAAAAGTCACCAGAGCAGGTTTCGTCCTGATTCGTTCAAGGGTATCGCCATCTTCCAGCCAGGCGATGCGGCGGCGGGCTTCTTCGACATAGTTGCCGTGGGGATGGCGGTTCAGAAAGCCTTGCAAAGCGGCGATACTTTCCGAATCTTTCACCGCTTGCCATTCCTCGCCCTCGTCCGCCCGAAAGTGAAAAACGAACTGCCCACCCTGGTGCCCTTTCACCGCCAGCGGCGAACCCATCGGCGTCTGCATGGCATTGGCGGCGACCTTTTCCAGCACCAAATCACAAAGGCGCATGACGCCGGGCGGCTGGTCGGCTTTGCCCAGCACGTCGAGGACGGCGGCAGCGAAAGGGCTATGTTTTCCGGGCGTTCCGTCGCTGACGATTTCCTTTTTGCCGCTGGTTAGACCCCACCGGCTCGGCTCGCTGTCCCGGCGGTCGCCGGTGAATTTTTCCCTGCCTTTGTCAATAAACAAAGTGCCTGAAAAGCAAGAGTCTGCGAGCAGAAAAGTATGGAAGCTGTTGATGCGGTTGAGGTAGCTTTTCACGAGGTCGTTGGAGAGGTAATCCGTCCAGTCGTCGTCGCCGGCGCCAGCTTCGACGGGAACCCAATTGCCGCCGAGTTGCTCATCGTAACGACCGTGCCCGCTGAAATAAATCACGAGATTGTCCTGCGGCTGGACGGTTTTAGTCAGACGGATAAGCGCTTGCTCGATGGCCTTTTTGGTGGCTTCGGCATTGGTCAGGCGGGTGATGCGCTCCGGTTCGAAATTATAGCGGCTGGTCAGCAAAGCGATAAATGCTTCCACGTCGAGGACGGCGTTGCGCAGCTTGGTGCAATGCAGGTAATCGTCAATGGCGATGGCAAGCAGGTAGTTTTTGCCGGAGGCGGCAGCGTTAGCGGGAGTTTGTAGGTTGAATGCGCCTTTCGAAGTTTCAGGACTCATTTTGGCGAGGTTTGTTTTTGTGAGAAATAGCCTCGCTAAGGTAGGCATTTTGGGAAACGGGCAAGTGTTTGCCAACCCTGCCCCTCAAAATTCCCGTCAACCTCCCTACTTTTACCCACCATTTTCCCTGGGCATCAAACTCCGCACTTCATTTTTGTCCTTCACTCTGAGAATCAAAGCCAATCTCACATTCTTCGCAGCAAGAAAAACTTTTCGACCCGACTCATCCTGTATTTTTGCATCCTG
Organism: uncultured Saprospiraceae bacterium; assembly: GCA_964533005.1. Lineage (GTDB taxonomy): Bacteria > Bacteroidota > Bacteroidia > Chitinophagales > Saprospiraceae > UBA6168. The sequence goes on along the minus strand of CAZHLB010000930.1, from coordinate 697 downwards.
ACCGGCGCTGTTTCGGCGCAAGACATGGAAATCCTCGACGCCACCACGCCCCCGGTCACGCCGACGAACCTCATTTCCAACTACTTCCTCGGCGACGGCGTGGAGGTCATTGACATCACTTTCAATGGCGACCCGCTGGCGGTGGGCTATTTCAAAAACGGCTTGGAGGAGGTCGGCATCGAGCGGGGAATCATCATGACTTCGGGCAGGGCGGCTGCGACCAATTGTGCCACCGGGCAACTCGGCGCAAACTGCGTGGGCAACCAGTTCAGCTCCACCGACAACAACTCCGGCGCAAGCGACCCAGACCTGAATGCCATCAGCACGAACACCATTTTCGATGCCTGCAAATTCACCATCACCTTCATTCCGACCTCCGACACACTGCGTTTTCGCTACGTTTTTGCCTCGGAAGAGTACCCTGAATATTCCTGCTCCGGTTTCAATGACGTGTTTGGTTTTTTCATCAGCGGGCCCGGCATCAATGGCATTTATCAATTCAATGGCGAGAATATCGCACGGGTGCCCGTGACCAACGAGCCGGTGACCATCAATACCGTCCATCCTTTCAACGGCGCTGGCTGTCCGCCAAAAAATGCGCAGTATTACAATGCGCATGATGCCAGCAACAACCAGCCGGTTTACGATGGCTTTCTCGATGTTTTCACTGCGGAAGCGGTGGTGATTCCCTGCGAGA
>CAZHLB010000929.1:0-2879 GCA_964533005.1 uncultured Saprospiraceae bacterium | reverse complement strand
AACGGGTATCCTACCGACATCGAATACCTGCGCATCGAGCAATACCGCCAAGCCATTCAGCGCCACCTGCAAATTCACTCCGAGTCGGCTTCATCCCTCATCCCTCATTCCTCATCCCTATTTTATCAAAGGTCTTTCGAGGCTGACCAATTCGCCACTGCCATCGAATTGCTTTCCCGGAGGGACGAGTTGCGCATGGCAGGTTGGGATTTTGAAAAAAAGGAAGGAATGCCGCACCGATTGGAGGTGTTGGCGGAAATCGAGGCGCTTTTTTCCCAAAGTTCTGTCAGCACTCAAAGTGCTGACAGGATTGACGCCGACACCGAAGAAGAACCACTGCTTTTCCTCTCGCCTGGCTACGCCGACCGTTTCGTGGAAGTCTTTAAAAAATTGAAAAACCGCCGCCACCCCATCACTCAAATCTGGCTCAATGAGCCACTGGATTTGCTGCCCTGCCATTTTCAAAGGTTGTTCAAAATACTCGCCGAAACCGCCGCCCAACCGTCGCTCCTTCAATTGAACGAAAACCACCTCCTCCAACCCGCTCCAAAAACCGACCTCCAAAAATTCCAGCAAAAACTCGCCGCCCGCCAACCAGAAAACCCGAAAACCCTCAAACAATCAGCCCTTTGCGATGGCAGCCTATTGCTGATTCAGGCAAAAAGGGCGGGCGATGCTGCCAGCTACCTGGCGAAATTGCTGCGCCTGAACGCCGCCTTCCAGCCCACCTGCCTCATTCCCGAAACCAACCGCACGCTCGACATGGCGCTCATCCAGGAAGGCTTGCCCAGCTTGGGCATTCAATCTGCCTCCCTCGCCCGACCGACTTTGCAGATTTTGAAGCTGGTCACCGTCTTTTTGTGGGAGCCGATTGACCCGTTCAAAATTTTGGAGTTCGTCTCGCTCGCCGTCAAGCCGCTGCCGGATGAGTTGGCTACGCAGATTGCCAAACAAATTGCGAGAGTGCCGGGCTTGCACGGCGATGGCTGGTTTGCGATGGTCGCCCGGTATTTTGAAAATCTGGAAGCCTCGCAGCCGCAAACGAAAGTCGCCGAGCAGCGCAGGCAGTACAATTTTTGGTTCGAGCGCCGCCGATTCAGCATGGACAGGGCGGCGGCGAAGGGCGACGTGATTGAAATTTTCAACTACTTGCGGGAATGGTCTTTCAAAACCTTCGATGAGGGCAACGGCGAAAATCACTCCCTCATCGTCCTCAGCGAGCAGGCAAAACGCATCGTGGAACTGCTGCGGGCACTGCCGGAAACTGAATTGACTTACCTGGAATTGGAGCGCATCGTGCGTACGATTTATGAGCCTTCGCCAGTGGTTTTTCAAGAGCGGGAGGCTGGCGGGTTGCCTTTCGTGATGCACCCAAGCGCTGTGATTGGCGAAGTGGGCGAGTTGCTCTGGTGGAATTTCGTGCAGGTGGAGCCGCCGCACTTTTTTTCCCGGTGGTACCAATTGGAGCGGGCATTTTTTGCTTCGTTGGAAATCATCCTCGACACGCCAGAACAAGAAAACGCAAGGGAGCTTTGGCAGCGCACCCGCCCCGTTTTGTTGGCAAAAAATCGCCTGCTGCTCGTGCTGCCGGAAACGATTTTGGGCGAAGAAGCACCGCCCCACCCCCTGCTCGGCGACCTGCTGGCGACTTTTTCCAACCTTGACGAAATCACGCTGAACATTGACACGGAAGCAGGCAAAACAAACTTCGAGCGGTTCTTCATTTTGCCCCAAAAACTGCCGGTCGAAGTGCGCCGCCTGGGCAAACCGAAGCCATTCCTCCACCTGCGAAACCTCGACAAACTGCGCCGGGAGCACGAGACGTTGACCAGCCTCGAAGCCTTGTTTTATTACCCTTACCAATGGTTTTTCAGGCACAAAATCAAGCTCGGCAAGTCATCCATCCTCAGCGTTGCCAAAGACAATACGCTCATGGGCAACCTGGCGCACCGGGTCTTCGAGAAGCTGTTTCAGGAAGACATTCACGGCATGAGCAAGCCCGATTTCGAGCATTGGATGGACACGGAAACCCGCCCTTTGCTCAACCGGGAAGGCGCTACTTTACTGATGTATGGCAGGGAACCTGAGCGGATTGCTTTTCTCAACAAAATGAAATACGCCGCCTGGAGCCTCATCTGCCACATCCGGGAAAATGGCTGGCAGGTGCGGCAGACGGAGATGTCGCTCGAAGGTATTTTCCCGAAGGTCAATCCCGAAGGCAATCGGGAGCGGTCTGAGGTATTCGAGGCGCAAACCCAAGTCAAAGCCATCGCCGATTTGGTGCTGGAACGAGCCGGTGAACTGACCGTCGTGGACATCAAATGGCGGGGCGGCACGAGCCGGGAAACAGTCTTGCGAAATGAGGAAGACCTGCAACTCGTCCTCTACTCACGCCTTGCAGCAGGCGAAGGCGAATGGGCGCACACCGGCTATTTCACCATTGACAAAGGCAAACTTGTCTGCCGCAACAACCTGGCTTTCAAAGGAATAAGCCCCGTCGCACCCGGCGAAGACCACCGGGAAATCAACGAGCGAATCTTGCAAAAAATGGAAGCCACCTGGCATTGGCGTATGGAACAACTGTCAAAAGGTCAAATCGAAATCCGCTGCGAACAGACCCGGCGAGACATCGAGGAAGCCTATTCCGCTGCCGGGCAAGGCTCACAATTGCTGGAGATTTTGGAAATGAAGCAGGAAGATGCGAGGTGGGATGATTACAAGACGTTGATTAACTTGCTTGAGTAAATCAAAAGTGAGGCTCATGTGGCGTCTGCATGAAACACCTGTCTGCAAGTCTGCAAGTCGTTTTGTCATTCTCGAAGAGAACCTCTACGTCCCAAGTGTCCGGTGGGATGTGGAGGTTCTCTTCGAGAATGACA
>CAZHLB010000928.1:0-2882 GCA_964533005.1 uncultured Saprospiraceae bacterium | reverse complement strand
ATAGCCAGACGTGGACGGTTCCTCTGCGAGGATGACACAAGCGACTCAGCCAGACGTGCTAAACAGTTACCCTTTTACTTCACTTTTGCCTTTTACCCTTTTACTTTTTAATTCAAAAACGAAACCACAAAACAGGCAATGAGAAATTTGCAGTCTCCTTCCCTCCACTCGATTTATCAAAATGCCTTGCCATACTATCTCGACCGGCTCGACGTCTGCGCCGCCGCTGAGGAAGGGGAAGGCTTCGCTGCCACCTGGCTGAACGACCTCCTTGAAGGCAAGCTGGCAGCCCAGGTCAACGTGGCGACGATGGCGGCGGAAAAGCTGCGCCACCTCTATTTCCAGACTCGCAACCTGGAGAAATCGCACGGCGCAAAAACCTTCGGCTTCGGCTATCCGATGCTGATTGACAGCTACGAAGGCGAGCTTTTTGTAGCGCCGCTGTTCATCTGGATGCTCTCGCTGGAGCCTGCGCAAACCAAGGTGGACTCGTGGGTTGTGAAGTTCGGCGAAGGGCAAGACATCCTTCCGAACTACCGACTTCACCGCTTTTTGAAAGAAAAATACGACCTGGATTTGCTCGAAAAAGCAGAGGCGCTGGCTTGGGAAAGGAAGCTGAACCGCTCGACGCTGGACGCTTTTTGCGAAGAATTGGCGGGCAGGGTTCAGGTCGAAAATTTCCCGGCGGATAAGACTTTGACGCCTGTGCCGGGCATTGACCAAATCGGCTCGTTCACCGAAAAAGGAGGCATGCACTGGTCGGGCGTGGTGGGCGTTTTTCCGCCGCAATTCAATCGGTGGAAGCCTGGAAAACATAAGCCAGAGGAAGTTTTTGTGCCTGCAACCGTGCTGCCTGTCGAGCAGCCGCCCTTCATTTTTCCCTTCCTTTCGCCCACGCCGGAGCAGGAAAATGCGCTCGAAACCATTTCCAAAAACAAGTTCACCGTCGTCCTCGGCGAGAACAACAGCGAGCGCACTCATGCCATTTGTAACTTGATTATCAATGCTTTGTCCGAAGGACAGAAATGTTTGGTCGTATCCGAGCGGGTGCCAGCCTTGAAGCAGAGCCAGCTTTTTTTGGCGAAAACGGGGCTGAATCAACTACACTTTTTGCTCGACGACGCCCTGAACGACAAGTTGCCCCTGGTCGAATTACTCCGCACGGCGGCGACCGGCGCAAGCAGGGTCTTCGAGCACAGCGAGGAAAATTTTCAACTGAAAAAAAACAAGTACCTGCGTGAAAAAGCAAAGGTGGACGCCGCTTGCAAGGCAGTGAAAAAGAAGGTCTTCGGTGACCACGACTGGACAGAAACGGTCGGTTTGTTCCTCGCCGCCAACCGCATCGAAGGCAAGGAATTGCTTGCCAGCCAACTCAACAGCCCCGATTTCAACTACACGGCGGCGGAGTATGAAACTTTGAAACAAGGCATACTGAGTAGCAATCCCCTGTTTCAAAAAGTGAAAACCCTCTCGCACCCGCTCGGTAACCTGCACGAGGACATTTTTTTGATGTACCCGGCGAGCGACGGGCTGCGGTTCGTGAAACAGCAATTAAAGGCATTTTCGGAAAAAACAGCCCTGCTTCACCACCGCTACATGAGCAAAGCCGACTCCTACGCCGCCCGCCTCAAGGCGCACTACGAGCAATATTTCGAGCAATTGGCGACCCAAGTGACCCGGCTCAAAGAGAAAATTGCAGCGCATAGCGACACCCTCGGCAGCAGCTATCGCAACGCAGGCAGCGGCGGTTTCCACCTGCCGATTTTCCTCTCGTCCACCCGCAGAAAAGTGAAGCAGGCGCAGGAAGACGTGAGCAGGGATTTCGTGGAACTGGCCAAGGACTACACCGAGCGGCAATACTTTGATTTTCAATTTCTTCCGTGCAAAAACGGCATGAACACGCAGAAGACCAAAGCCAATCTTGAGGGTTTTGAAACCGCCCTGCACAACTGGCACAGCCGCCTCGACGCCCAGGTGCAGGAAGAAATGCTGCGCCTGAACAGCAAAACCGTCCATCCCGACCTCGACAGCAAGGAGCAAATCACCGACCTCGAATATTCCCTCGACGTGCTGCTCGAAGAACTCAACGACGGCAAGCTCTACCAAAAACCTTTCGAGAACAAAACTCTGACCATCCCCCAGCGCCAGAAATACCTCGAAAGCCTCACCGAGCAACTTGAAACGACCCAACTCAACCTCCGGGATTTCGACGTTTTCCACCAGTGGCAATCCAACTGGCTGAAACTCAGCCCGCTGGCGCAAAAAGTCATTCGGGCGTTGGTGAAAGTGAAGCCCACCGACTGGATGGCGGCATTTGAAAGCTGGTACTTCAACAACCTATTGTCGAGGGAACAAGAACCCGCATTGCCAACCGACGAACTCGTGGTGGAATCTGCAACCGATGCCTGGCACTCGCTCAAACCGCTGATTTTCAATCAAATACTTCACCGCTGGCAGGCAAAGCAAGCGCAAGAGTTGAAAGAATTGAAGCGAAAAAGCAAGAAAGACTACTCCCTGGTTTTTGAAAAAACGGGTCTGCGCCGGGCAGGGGAAATGCCGTTGGAAGGCATTTTTGAAAATAACTTCGATGCCGTCAGCGCCTTCCTCCCGGTCTTTTTTGTCACGCCCCACGTGGCGCTGAACGTGCTGCCGACCTCCGCCGAAGGCGGCTATTTCGATTACGTGATTTTTGACGAAGCCAACCGCTTTTCTGTGGAAAAGGCGAGCAGCATCGCCACGCTCGGCAAAAAGGCAGTCATTTTTGGCAGCAACGACGGCAACGGAAACGAGACCAGTCTCATCCAATATGCCCAGGAAAGTGGCATCCCGACGGCGCAACTGCTTGCCAGTCAAGCCTTTTCTCCTGAATTGTTTTTCTTTTT
>CAZHLB010000927.1:0-2884 GCA_964533005.1 uncultured Saprospiraceae bacterium | reverse complement strand
AAATTGAAAATTTTCCACCGCCACCATCCAAATCGCACCTGTCAGCTTTTCACCTCGAATATTTATCGTTTCTGCACCCAAACCGGCGACTGCTCAAACCCAGCCCCATCGGTCAATCGGGTCAGTTTTTTGGTTTCATAATCCCACAAATAAATATCGCCCGGCGAGCTTTCATCCGGGAAAATCTCGACCGCCAGCCACCGCCCATCCGGACTCCAATCATGCCAGCCAGCGCCCTGCGGGAAGTCAAAAAGCTCGAAATTTTGCTTGCCGTCAGGCGAAATTGCAAACAGGCGGTACTTCCCTTGCTGCTTCGATTGGTAGGTAATCAGGTTAAGTTTTGCATTCCATTGAGGCGGGCCCGCATGGTAGCTATGCCATTCGGCAGTCGTGTCTGCGGCGGGATAATGAGTGAGTTGGCGAGGGTTCGAGCCGTCGGCATTTGCCATCCAAAGCTCTGCTTTTTCGTTCCGGTCTCTCCTTTTACGTTTGTAACGATAGACGATTTGTTTGCCGTCCGGCGAGAAGGAAGGGTCAGCATAAACGGCGGCAGTGTCGCTGGTGATTTGGCGATACTTGCCTGATTTTGTGTTCACTATGAACAACTGATGGCGCACTTCTTTGCCAATCCGACCGGAGACAATTAGCTCTTTGCCTTTCTTTCGGCTCGACATCCAGGAGTCTTCCAGCCGCAGCCCGGTTACTTTTTTGACGCTTTTGCCATCGGCATCCGACACATATAAGTAGTAGCAGCGGTGGCAAGTGTCCCGGTCAGAAATCCAGTACAATTTATCCTTGTAAGCATAATACGTCCAGGCGACGTCGGGATGGCGGGTGATGTTGGTTTTCCCAGAGCCATCGGGGTTCATGGCGTAGAGGTCATAGTCGTCTTTCTCCTTGTTTTCCAGGACGTTGTAAACGATTTTGAAGTTTTGCAGTGGGCTTTGCGACCAAAGCTGGAGAGTGAGAAACAGGAACGGCAGGATGGGTAATTTCTTGATTTGCATCATTCGTTTTTTCGGGCAAATGTGGTCATGCGGAGGCAAATGCCATTGTAAAAAATTTACCTCGCCGACGTTCATTTCCACTCAACGCAGCGGCAAGTAGTTCAAATCAACACCCCGCTCTGGCAGGTAAGCGACAGGCGACAACCCTGAAAACTTCCGAAAATCCTTGATGAAATGCGCCTGGTCATAGTACCCGCAGTCGTGAACCACCCGCTGCCAATCCACCGAATCCTCCGAGCCGATGGCTGCGACGGCTTTCTGAAAGCGAGCTATGCGCATGAATGCCTTTGGCGAAACGCCCACGTACTTGTCGAAAAGGGAAATGATATGCTTGTGCGACCAGCCGGCTTTGCGAACGACGGCATCAATGGTAAGCTGGGAAGGGTCTTCCAGTATTTTTTCAACTGCGAAAGAAATGGCGGGATGGATTTCGACATTCCGGCGAATGCGCCCGGTCAGAAAATCCAGCGTAAACGCAAATTTTTCCTCCGGCGTCGCAGCATTTACCAATTGCTCGTGCAGGCGGGCTATGTCGGGATTGAGAATCAAATCGGCGGGAAGCACCTGGTTTTTCAGCAAACCAAGCGGCAATTGCAACACCCGGTAAGCCATGCCCGCCCGAAAACGCACCACCATCATGCTGCTTCCCGGCACGGCAGAAATCGTAATGAATTCATGCCGCAAACCGGCGACCCAAGCCTTCCGGCAAGTCTGGGTGACGGCAAGCGAGTCGTTGTCGTAGATGAATTTGGGCGGTTCGGTCAGGTCAATGATGAGTTCGACGACGCCTTGCGGGAGGATGCGCTCGTGCGCATAATCAGGTTGGTAATCAGCGTACCAGGTGAGCAGTTCAACGTATTTGGCGAGCGGGGGCGGTGGTTGGAATAGCTTGACAATCATGGTTTTATTAGTTGATGAAGTTGATGAGTTGATGGGGTTTATCAACCCCATCAACTCTTATCAACTATTATCAACCTTAAAAATTCACCCGCAATCCAACCTGCATCTGCCACCTCGAAGCCAACCCGAAATCATTGAAAAAAGTAGAAGTCAAATCCGGGTCGAAGCTGTACGTCGGCTCGCCATCCGTCACGCTGACGCCAATCGGCTGCGCCAAACCAGTGAAAGTAGCGACTTCCCGCACGCCCCATTTCGAGCTAATCAAATTCCCCAGGTTCAAAATGTCGAGGCTCAACTGGACGCTCCTGCCGTCGGAGAAGCCGTATTCCTGCATCAAACGCATGTCCCAGCGAGAGTACCAGGGGCTGGTGTTTCCGTATTTTTCAGCGTACTCGCCACGCCTGCCATTCAAGTATTCATCGTTGGCGATGTAGGCTTTGAGAGCGGAACGTTGGGCAGCCTCGTCGCTTCCGGCGAAAGTCATTTGGTCAATTTCACCGTCGGTGGGCACGTAAATCAGGTCGTTCAAAAATGACCCGTCGTTGTTGATGTCGCCCGAATAAGTGTAGCTGTACCTGCCACCTTCGACGTATTCGAGGAACAGACCAATATGCGTCGCCCAATCGCCTGCGTATTTGAATTTTTTGTACAGCGAGCCGACCACCCGGTGCTTGTTGCCGTAGAGCGAGGGCGCAAGTTCCGGCGTGTTGGTGTGCGAAATATTCGCCGGGTTGCGGTCGTAAGCGTCAGAGGAAATTTCGGCGTCAATCGAAGCTGCATCCTTGGCATTCAAGTAGTTATACGCAAGGCTGAAGCGGAAATCGTTAGCAAAAATTTTCTCCAACTGAATTGCGGCGTTGAAAATGCGACCGTCCTCAGTGTTGGTAAAAACGTAGGCATTGGTCGGAGCGCCGAACACCAAAACCCGGTCGTCGAGGGTGTAAATCGAGCGGTTGTCAACGCCAGCCAGGTTGCCC
>CAZHLB010000926.1:0-2889 GCA_964533005.1 uncultured Saprospiraceae bacterium | reverse complement strand
AATCCGTGTAAATCCGCCCAATCCGTGTCATCCGCGTTCCCATCCTCCTCGCGTCGCAGCAGGTCAAAGCCCAATCATTTTCAGAATTTAAAATCATAAGTCACCGCCGGAAACATCGAACCCAGCACCGCCACCCGATAGACCGCCACGCTCTGAAACGGACTCTGCCGGAAGAAAACGGAGAAGGCATTTTTCCTAAAATACAAGTTGTAAATCGAGAATGTCAGGCTGTTGCGCCACCTGTTTTCCTGCTTTCCCCAGGGGCCCACCGTCCAAGCCAAATCGAGGCGGTGATAGTCGGGGATGCGAAACTGGTTGCGCTCGGAATAGACCGGAATGGTCAGGATGTTTTCGTAGGAAAAAGAGCTGACGGGCGCCGTCGTAGGTCTGCCGGTGCTGTAAGTGAAATTGACCGAGAGGCTGCTTTTGGGCTTGATTTGCCAGAAATAATTCAGGTTCAGGTTGTGCGGCTTGTCGTAGTTCGAGGGATACCATTTGCCTACGTTGACGGCTTCCTGCGCCGCCGTTTTTTCCACCTGCCGGAGGGAGCGGGAGAAAGTGTAGTTCAGCTCGAAGTTGTGCTTGCCGTAGCCTTTTCGCAGGTAAAATTCCAAGCCGAGCGCCTTGCCCCTGCCCGCGAGCAGCTCTGTCTCGATGTGGTCGTTGAGCAACAGCCTCGCAAAATCCTTGTAATCAATCAGCCCGTCAATGCGCCGGTAAAACAAAGTCAGGTAAGATTGAATCGTGTTTTCCCTGAAATTCCGGTAGTAGCCTGCCGAAAAATTATCCGCCCGCTGCGGCTTGACGTGGTAGTTGGAAAGCTGCCAAATGTCAATGGGCGTGGCGGAGGCGGTGTTTGAAATCTGGCTGAAAAACTGGTACGAGCGATTGTAACCCAGCTTCACCGCACTGCTTTCGTCAAGGCTGAAACGCAGCGACAGGCGAGGTTCCCAGCCCGAATAACCCGCCACTTTTTCGCCGCCGGAAAATTGCAGCGTGTCGCTGATGGTATCCTCGTTTTTAGGCGAACCCGCCTCGTAAAGAAAGACCCGGCTCGTTCCCAAATTCTTGAAAAAAGTGTAGCGGATGCCCGCCACGATTTCTATTTTTTTGCTGACAGTCAATTGGTTGTGAAAGAAAAAACTCGTCTCGTCGCCCTGTTCGTCCGGCAACAAGCCGGCTTTGATGATAGAATTTTCCAGCGGCTCCAGCTTGCCGGGCGACACCCGGTAGCGGGTTTGCTCCGCTCCCAATTCCAATTCCCAGGCAGGCATTGGTTGAAAAAAGCCGCTCAAATTCCCCCGCAAATACTTGATTTGGTTGGTGAATTTCGACTGGTCGTTGCCGTTCACGTCGAACAGGGCGCTGGTGTACTGACCCACATTTGCCGAGGCGTTCAGGCTGATTTTTTCGCCAATCAATTGCTTGAGATGCGCCGAGGCGCTCGCCGTTTCGTAGTCGAATTTGACCTCGTCGGCAAACTGAAAATCGTCGTGCGTGGAAAAAGCGGTGAAGCCCAGCTTCGTGGTTTTGGTCAGGCGGGCATCGGCTTTGGCGGTGAGGTCGTAAAAAAACGCCTGGCTTTTGCGCAAGTCCACGTTGTCGGTCTGCTGCAAAATCCAGTCGAAATAGCTCATCCTCGCCCCGAAAATGAACGAGGCTTTGTTTTTCACAATGGGTCCCTCCACCGCCAACCGGGAGGAGGCGATGCCCAAGCCGCCCTTCGCCGAAAGGCGCTGGTCGTTGCCCTCTCGCAGTCGCACGTCAAGCACCGAAGACAAGCGCCCGCCATATTTTGCAGGCACGCCGCCTTTGTACAACGTGACGCCGCTAACCATGTCGGGGTGAAAAAGCGAGAAAAAACCGAGGGCGTGAACGGGGTTGAAAACGAGGTTGCCGTCCAGCAAAATCAAGTTCTCGTCCGCGTTGCCGCCGCGCACGTTAAAGCCGGAAGCGCCTTCGCCAACGCTGCTCACCCCCGTCACCGCCTGCAAGCTGCGCAGCACGTCTGTCTCGCCCAGAAACTTCGCCTGCCGCTCAATTTTTTCCATGCTCAACTGCTCCACGCCGCCGAGAACGGAACGGACATTTTCGTTTGCCCGGCTGTCGCTCACGGTTACTTCGTCGAGGTTGACGACGCCTTCCCGGAGGGTAAAATCATGCGCTCCGTTGCTGAAGACTTCGAGGTTTTTTTCCAAATCTTCGTAGCCTAAAAAGCTGATTTTCAGGGTGTAAATGCCAGGCGTCATTTTCAGGGTAAAACTGCCGTCCGCGCCGGTCGCCGCATTTGCTTCGCCGCTTTTCAATTGCAAAATCGCCCCGGCAACGGGCGCCCCTGCCTCGTCGAGCACCCTGCCTGTCAGCGTGGCGCTGTTCGGTGAGGCGGCGGTTTTTTTGCCGACGACGATGGTTGCCAAGCTGTCGCCAGGCTGGCAAGTGGCTGCGGCGGCGGCAGCGATGAACAAGAGAAGAAGCAGGTGTTTCAGCATTTTTCAATATTGAATTCAGCAATTTTCCCTTTGCTCATGCGGAAAATATGCGTGACCATTTCATTTGCGAGCAAGTTACCCTGCAAGTCATGCACGACTTGCCGCACCTTGATTTCGACCCAGTCATTTTGGTTTTTGATTTCGAGCGGCGTCACCGAGGAACTGACCATTTTGAACTGCCGTGTCCAATATTCCCGCACCTCTTCGTGACCAAACACGAAACCTCCTTCCATGCCGTCTGCCCATTTCACGTCTTCGCTCATTTGAGCGATGACCAGGTCAATGTTCCGGGCGTTGAAGTTTTGGTAGAGGGTTTGAAATAATTCGTTGACGTTGAGCATGTTGCGTTGCTTTGATTGTAGCGGCGGGGTTCAGCCCGCCGAAGTTGACGCAGACGGCG
>CAZHLB010000925.1:0-2896 GCA_964533005.1 uncultured Saprospiraceae bacterium | reverse complement strand
GCCGAACTCCAAAACAGCCTGAAGGCTGTGCTACCGGTGGGCACCCCTCTATCAATTCAATCAAGGCTCCTGTTTAACCCTTCACAACCCGCTTCACCGCTGTGCCACTTTGCGTTTGCAGTCGCAAAAAATAAACGCCGCCGCTCCATCCGCCACCATCTTCAAGTTTCCACCGATGTTGCCCGGCAGCCAGTTCGCCCAATTCTTCCCGGTGAACTACCTGCCCCGCCAGGTTCGTCACCTCCACCGTCACCGGCGAGTTTTCCGCCAAAATAAAGTCCACCGAAAGCGCCTCGCTGAACGGGTTCGGGAACGCCGACCACTCGAAAACGCCTGCTTCCTGCTCCTCAGACCCAGTCAGACAGGCAGTTTTTTGGGTAAAAATCTGGTAGCTGCCCACCGCAAAATCGCAGATGGTACGCACCCGGATATCGTAGTCGGTGCAAATGTCCAAGCCAAAAAAGGTATGATCCGGCTCGGTCAGCGAAAGCGTTTCCCAATCGTCGGTGCTGCCGGTTTTGCGGTAGCCGATTTCGTAGGCAAGCGTGTTGCTCGGCCCCTCCCAAATCAGGTGGATGCTCGAAAGCGTGGAATCGAAGGCAAAATTGACCGCCGGTGCGCAAGGAATTGCCGGTCGGAAAACGGCGGTGATGACCTCGCCTTGGTCGGCAAGGCTCAGTTGAATGGCTGGCGCAAAAGCATTCGGAGCGAAGCTGTTCGTGTCCACTTCCCAGTGGTCGAGTTCCCAATCGGGGGCTGGAACTGCGGCGAAATTCAGCGTCGTTCCGGCAAAATAGCTGCCCGAAAATGGATAGCCGCTTGGCACGAACGTGTTGACTTTCACGTCATTGGGCGAAGTCGCCGGTTCGATTTTAACGGTCACCGGATAGGGGCCCGTCACTTCATAACAGTCCACGATGCCGCCGTTGATGGCTGTGCAGCGGCTGCCGATGAAGTCTTTCAATTTTTCAACGTTGGCTTTCCATTCGTCCAGACTGCCGCCCCACTTGTTCACCTGCCGCTGCATTTCCGGCTCGATGCGCCCGATGAGCGAGTCGAGCAGCGAGTACATGTATTCACAGGTGAAAAAGCTGTTGTTCATGTCGGCGTAGCGGTTGACGTAGAGCGAGTGAAATTCCTCGTTTTCCATCAGCGCCGTGATGAGGTCGCCGTGCCCCTCGAAATCGGCGGGCAAGTCTTCGGCGTAACAAGGGTCGGCGTTGGGCGTGGTGTTCGGAATGCCGGTGTAGTTGACGTAGTGCCCGAAAGTGGCGTCCATGTCCCAAAGTGCGTAGCGCCAGGTTTGTGCGCCGCCGTCGGTTTTTCTGCCACGCCACCAGGCGGTGTTCCAGTTGAGCCAGTCCATGCACACGACGTGGGTGTTCAAAATCATGTAGTCAATGAGGCTCAGGACGTTCAGGCGCTCCTTCACGTAGGCATAATTGGCGTCGTCCGCCATGTTGTTGGAGGTGACGAAATTGTGCAGGGCGTCCCAGTCATCCCGGCTGCCATATTCCTCCCAGGTGCCGCCCCAGGTCTTGATGAAATCCAGCCATTTTTCGCCCTGGTCGTAGTATTGGCGGGTAAAATCTGGGTCGTCCACCTTTTCCCGGATTTCATAAACACCCCAATATTGACCGTTGAGATAGACCACGCATGGCTCGTAGGTGCGCTCGTCGAGTTCCATGTCCGCCCGTTGGGAAAGGGTGTGAACGTAGGCGTCCCGAATGTGCGCCCCGTTTTGGAACGGAAAATTGTCGTTGGCGGCAGGTTTGAGGATGAGGCGCTGGAAATTGTTGCGGTCTTTCGTTGGAAAAACCTGGTGGTCGAGTGAGCTTTTGTAGCCCATTTGGTCACGGGTGATGTAGTCCACGCCACGTTGTGCGTACGCCCAGGAGTCGTTGCCGTGTTTGTTGAAACTGCCGTAAGCCTCGTCAATCAACTCGCCTTTGTCAAAATATTCAAAGCTGCCACGAGGGTCGAATTGCTGCCCGTCGAAGAGTTGCTGCAAGTCCGTTCCGGCGACGGAAAGCACCGGAATCGTGTGGTTTTCAGCGATGAAATAAGTGTTCGCTTCGATAAAGCTGGCTGGCGTGGACGAGTCGCTGGTGAAAACTTTGGCTTTCACGACCGTCGTCTGCGAAATCAAAATCGGGTTGGCGTACACCGGCGAGGAAGTAGTTGGCTCCGCCCCGTTCAACGTGTAGCGAATGGTCGTGCCAGCCGGAGCGGTCAGCGCCACTTCCACCGGGGCATTGTAAAAACCGGGCGGCTGGTTGAAAAAAGGCTTCTCCGCATATTCGTTGTACGCATTCGCATTCGGAGCGCCGGGCGTCGGGTTCAAAAAAATGCCCCATTCGCTCGCCCCGTCCGCCACCCTGCCACGAGAGTGGTTCGCCTGGTTGGGCTTTTCGATTTGCACCGCATCGAGCAAGGTGAGCGCAGGGTCGGAGAGCACGAGGTATTCCTGCTGGGTCTGCGTGATTTTAAACCCGGCGTGATAATTCAGTCCGTCGAAAGCGTCCCGGTCGCTGGCGAAGACGATGAGGTGCTCGCCTGCGCCGATTGTTGCGCCAGCCGGGAACGCCCATTTGTCGGGATTGTCGAGCACGTCGCTGAGGTAAAAACCTTCCAGGTTGACGGTCTGGCTGCCTGCATTGTACAGTTCAATCCAGTCCTCCTGCTCGCCGTAGCCGTCGGTCAAACCGTCCAGGTTGGCGGCGGAGAATTCGTTGATAATGACTTGGGAATGAGCGCCGTAAGCGCAAAAAAGGGCAGAGAAAAGGAGTGGGTATATTTTTGTTCGCATGGTGAGAGAAAAAAGCCGCTCTGCCGCTGACAGGTGGTTGAGAGAAAAAAAATGAAATTTTTTTTCTCTCAGTCAGGCGTCAACGGC
>CAZHLB010000924.1:0-2899 GCA_964533005.1 uncultured Saprospiraceae bacterium | reverse complement strand
CCATACCATCAACAATCATGTAATCATGTAATCATCAATCATTTAATCAAAATAGGGGCATCCGGTTGTTACCCCAAAAGCTTCAAACTTTCGGAAAGGTGTTCGCCAAACCGCTGTCACTTATCTTTCCCTTAGCAAGCAGGCAATCTCTTTTCCCGTCGAATCTTTGCCCTCGCCCTTCGTACCCACTTCCCCCCGTTTGATTTGCCGGAGCATGGCTCCCCCGCTTTTCCGGCACGTTTCAGCAACGCACGAGTTTTCAATTTAAACCTCAGTGGAAGACCACTTCCCTCACCTTCGCATTTTTTTCTCGCAACAGACGCTCACCTTATCATTTCGTTGAAACACTACTTTTTTCAGCCTTTGCTGCAATGGCATAACCATGAAATAAGCATTGCAACCTTGGCGCAGGGAGGCATTTGTGTCTCTCTGCGCCGCTTTTTTTGAACTAGGATGTTCAGAATTTTCAAGGATGATTTAGGATTGGGACGTGGCGTCCCAATCCTAAATCATCCTTGAAAATCCTGAACATCCTAGTTCAACATCCCCGTATTATGAGAGGCACACGCTATTGGATTTTTTGCACCGCATTGATTTTCAGCGCCTTGCACTTGCAGGGACAGGTAAAATTCAAAGTCGAATTACTGCCCGACGGCATCACTTACCGTGTGTCCATGCTCCCCGAAGTCACCTGGAATCCACCACTGAACATCACCAGCACTGCCCAAATCACGCTCAAAGTTCCGACCGGAGGCTTCGGCGTCACGAGCCTCGCCAGCCAGCAACCCGGCACTTTTTGGTCGCAAAATGCCCGCTACAACCAGCCTTTCGAAGCACCCGCCTACGATTACATTTCATTCGGTTTGACCAGTCTCGGCACGACAGGGTTCAGCTACCAGGCAGGCGTTGAAGTGCCGCTTTTCACCTTTGTTAATAATGGTGTCTGCACGGGCGGCGTGGAAATCATGCCAAATGGCGATCCGTTTTTTCCACCTAACTCGCTGAATGCCAACGTGAATAACCAAATCACAACGCTTGGCACGGGCTTGGGCAGCAATGGTTTTGCAGGCATTTACGATGCAGGCAGCGCCAACTGTTTGGCGGCGGCAGCTTGCTCCGTTTCTTTTGAATTGGACATGCTGGCGGACGGAACTTACCAGATTTCGCTCGTGCCCGACACGACTTGGTTGCCGCCGGCAAACACGACCGATTCACTGCAAGTCACCCTCGTCGCACCGGCGGGCAGTTTCGTTTTGGGCAGCTTGCAAAGCCTCGTCAACGGGGCAAGTTTCTCGGCGGGGGCAAGTTTTCCTGCGCCTGCGGAAAACCCCGATTTCGATTATTTCACCATCCGCCTGCAAGCAACGACTACCGGAATCGCCTTCATACAAAACTCAAAAACGCCACTTTTCACCTTTAAAAACCTCGGCTCGTGCAGTGGCGACACGCTCTCTCTTCCTGATTTTCAAAACGACCCTTTTCTCGACGTCAGCCCGGCGGCGAGGATGCGCATCAAAACAAACGGTTCTGTTTCAGGCATTTACGCCTGCGTTTCTGGTGGCGGGCAGCCGATGCAGCCGGTGATTTCTTCGGTCAGCAGCATTTCTTCCAGCGATTGCAACGCACCGAACGGGCTGGTCACGGTTTCCGCCGGGAGCAGCCCCGCCAGCCTTGTTTTCAGTCTCGACGGAGGCGCAAGCTGGCAGCCGGACAACGTTTTCATGAACCTCAGCGGCGGCAGTTACCAGGCGGCGGCGAGGTTTTCCAACGGCACTTGCCCGGTCTTTTTTGCCCAAAACCCAATCGTGCTGACCGCCCCCGAAGCGCCTGAAATTCAATCAATTTCAAAAACAAACCCCACCGGCTGCGGCAGCGACGACGGTTCGATTGTGGTTCAGGCAACCTCCCCTTCAGGGGTCGGGGGCAGTTTGGAATACAGCATCACCGGAGGCGCATTTTGGCAGACCTCGAACATTTTTGGCGGTTTGACGGCCGGTTCATATTCGGTGAAAGTGCGCACCAGCGACGGCGCTTGCACGGTGGATGGCGGCGTTCAAACGCTCAATTCGGCAGGTGCAGCGCCCCAGGTTTTTTCCGCAAACGCCACACCGCCAAGCACTTGCGCAGGTAACAACGGCAGCATCGTAATCTCTGCGAGCGGGAGTGGGTCGCTTCAATTCAGCATCAACAACGGCTTCACCTGGTCGTCTTCCAACGTTTTTACTGGGCTGAAAAATGGCAACTACAATGTCCTCGTTCGCAGCCAGCCGGGCGGTTGCGTGGGTGTTTTTGCAGGAAATCCGGTGGTTTTGCAGACGCCCGGCTGCGGCGGTTGCCTCATCGAATACGAGTTGGAATTGCTGCCCGACGGTCGCTACCAAGTCTCGATGACGCCCGACACAACCTGGCTTTTTCCGCAAAGCATCACCGGCACGGCGCAGGTCACGATTGTCGCCCCGACCGGCGGTTTTCACGTGGTCAACCTGACCAATTTGCAACCCGGTGTCGAGTTTTTGGACAACGTCCGGGTGAATGCGCCCGCCGAAAATCCTGGCTATGACTACATCTCATTTGGCTTGCAAACGCTTGGTACTGCGGGCATTCCGTATCAAAAAGGCGTCAAAGTGCCGCTTTTCACTTTTGAAAACGGCGGCATCTGCACGGGTCAAAACGTGTTTTTGATGGACGACAACACCGACCCGTTTTCGCCGCCAAACTCTGCCAATTCCAATGCCGGGCAACAATTGACGACGGTTGGCAGCGGCTCGGACGCTTTCGTTTGCATCGTGCAACCGGGTTTCGTGCCTTGCTCGCCTGAGCCGCAAAATCAGTTGGAAGCGGTGGACGACGCCTTTTCCGGCTTCGCCAATTCCTTACTGGCAGGCAATATTTTGACCAA
>CAZHLB010000923.1:0-2903 GCA_964533005.1 uncultured Saprospiraceae bacterium | reverse complement strand
CTGGCATCCAGACGCTCGTGATGAAAGGCATGGCGCTGGTAGTCAGCGGTTTGTGCAAACCTGGTTCCAGGTTTCAATTTGACTATGACATCCTGGTTCCGTACGACCGGCGGCTGGAAGCAATCACGCTTTTCGAGCAGGCAGGTTTCAAACCTTATTTCGAAGGCGGCAGGGAATATCATTTGGCGACTTCCCACTCGGTCGGGTTCGTGTTGCCGGAAATGGCAAAGTATGGCTCTTTCGACGTGCATTGGTTTCCGGTGGCGATGCACAAGCACCGGAGTTCCAACGACTTGTTTTTCAGGGAAAAAATCGAAGTGCAGTTCAACGGCTGCCGCTTCCTGACTGTGGCGCCGGAGCTGCTTTTGCTGCAAACGATTTTGCATGGCTTGAAAATCAGCCATACTTCGCACACGCAGTGGGTTGCCGACGTGGCGGTGATTTTGCGAAACTACCCTGCTTTTGATTGGAAAAATTTTGCCCGTTGGGCGGAAGAATTGAGTGGCGGTTACTGGGCAAAAAATGCTTTTCAGTATTTGTCAACCTTGCCGGGACTGCCTTTTCTGACTGAAAATCAAGTGGTTGCCAACCTCCGGCATGGTTTCATTGAGCCATTTGCCTTCCATTTTTTTAACCGGGAAAAGCCGGGCATCGCCGACTTGTTTTGCTGGAAATTGCGGGAGCAGCAACAGTTGTTTCCTGAAAAATCTTTCCCGGCACATTTGAAAACGCTACTACAAAATTGGCGGGAGAGTAGGGTTGACCTGGGTAGTTGGGACTTTCTGAAATTGGCTGTTCGCCGCACCGGGCATTTGCTCGCTAACGCTTCGCCGAATTATCGAGCACAAAGCTGACGGTTGGGAAAAGGCTTTTTTCCTCTCCAAACACATCTCATCCCTGATTGCTTTTTTTAGGTAATAATCACATTCTCAACAGGATACCGATAAAACTTGGGGTCAGCCGCCTTTTTCAGAATAGCTAATAATATGGTGTAGGTGCCGACCCTGCCGACGAACATCGTCAATGAAATCACCAGCTTGCCCATGTCAGAAAGGTCTGACGTGATGCCGAGCGACAAACCCACCGTGCCGAAGGCAGAAAAACATTCAAAGGCAATTTTAACCATATCGAGCTGCGGATTTGACCACACGACAGCAAAAATGGAAAAGCCTAATGCGATGAGCGAAAGGCAAATAATGATAAACGAGCGCATCAGCGACTCCTGTGCTACCTCCCGCCTGCCAAACTCGATGCGTTCCCGTCCCCGTGCAAGGTTGAAAATGCCGAGCGTCGCCACGGCGAAAGTGGTGGTTTTGATGCCGCCGCCGGTCGAGTTGGGCGAAGCGCCAATCCACATCAGCAACAGCGTAATCATAATTCCCTCCCGCGTCAGCACTGCCATGTCAATGTCGTTGAACCCGGCGGTGCGAGGCGTCACGCTCAAGAAAAATGCGACGACCAGCTTGCCAATACCTTCATGCTCTTTGAGCGAGGCATTGTATTCGGTAGCGTAAAAAATGCCCGTTCCAACCACGAGCAGAAGAAAGGTGGTGATGATAACGATGCGGGTGTTGAAGCTGATAATCCAAGGCACATGCGTGAGCGGGTCGCCTAAAATCAGCGACCGGAGCCTTGCCACGATGCGTTGGCGGAAATACTTCGTGACGTTGAAAGAAATGAAAAAACCCAAGCCGCCGAAGATGATGAGGGTGGCGATACCCATTTGAAAAGGGTAGTTCCAGCGCAAGGTTTCATCATACAAGCCAGCCATTTTGAGCTGAAAACCAGCATTGTTGAAAGCGGAAATGGCGTGAAAAACAGAGAAGTAAATCCTTTCGCTTACGTCGGGGTAGTCCTCCGGCTTTAAGCTGAGAAACAAAAAAATTGCCCCTGCTGCCTCCACCGACAAGGTGAAAGCCACGATTTTAATGATGGCGCCAAACACGTTAGTGATGTGGGATTCGCCGGTAAAATCCCTGTAAATCATCTGGTTGCGAAAAGAAGCCTCGCCTTTGAAAAAGAAACCGAAGAAGCTCGTGAACGTCATCACGCCCAAACCGCCGAGAGAAATCAAGGTCAGAATGATGTTCTGCCCGAAGCGGGTGAACTCCGTCCCGGTGTCCATCACCGTTAGCCCGGTGACGCAAACGGCGCTCGTGCTGGTGAACAATGCATCAATAAAGCCAACGCCCTTGACGCTTGCGACCGGCAACGTCAGAGCAAAAGCGCCGACCAAAATGATGAGCAGGAAACTGAAAATGAAAAGCAGGGGCGGGTCAACTTTCAATCTTTCGAGCGCCAGGCTGCGCCGGGAAATTTCAACCAGAAAAATGACCGAAATGGCAAACTGGAGATAGCCCCTCGAGGAGTAATTTTCCAAAAAGCCGACGTGGAACTGCGACAAAATCAGCACGAGGAGGAAAATCAGTTCCATCGCCACCATCCACCGTTCCCGCCGTTTGCGAAAAACAAACCGTTGCAAGTAGGCACGGATGCCGAACAATACCACAAACACCGCCAAACAGACCCGGTAAAAAGTGTGGAAGTAGTCGCTCCAACTGCTTTTCAACTCGCCGAGGTCGAAAAAAACAGCCGCAAAACCCAGCACGGCGAAAGCAAAGAGCAAGTCATCGGTCTTCCGTTCAAAATAAAGGCGAGTGCTTTTTCGGTAGAAAAAATGTCTGATTTTCAACTGGTTGCCGTTTTACCCGGGAAGAGAGAAAAAAATTTCTAATTTTTTTCTCTCTACAAAATTCTTTGCCGGAACGATTTCCGCAACTTGTTCAAGACAAGGAATGGACGAAGGTAAATGTGATTGCAAAACACGTATCGGATACCTTGAAGGTTAGCCCGCCTTTCCGAAAGTTTGAGACTTTCGGAAAGGTTGCTCGAATCGAAGTTGG
>CAZHLB010000922.1:0-2903 GCA_964533005.1 uncultured Saprospiraceae bacterium | reverse complement strand
AACCTGTCCTGTCTCGTTTTTGGACAGGACGGGTTCTTCCAGAATGACAAAAGCGGCTCAGTCAGACGGACTTGGGACAGGACGGATTCTTTCAGAATGACAAAGAGGCGTGCCCAAAAAAAATACCCCGGTGAAATTCATCACCGGGGCATCGCAAGTGACGCTTTGATTTGGTTCCTTTAATTCTTGCCGGAAGCGGCAGTCAGCTTAGGCTCTCACCCTTGCCGCTTCGTTGTACATCTTCATCAATTTCCGGCGGGCGAAAAAGATACGGCTCTTAATCGTACCCAACGGCGCTTCCAATTTGGTGGCGATTTCATCGTACTTGTAGCCTTTGTACGCCATCCAAAACGGGCGCTTGAACTCCTCCGGCAGTGTGCTTATCATCCGCAGCAACTCCTTGTAATTCATCAGCATCTCGCCATCGTTTTCGATGACCCGGTCGCCGGAGTTCAGGTAATAGTTGTTCGGTGTCTGGTCGAGGATGGTGCCCCGGCGGATTTTCTTGCGGTAGTTGTTGATGAAAATGTTCCGCATGATGGTCACCGCCCACGCCTTGAAATTGGTGCCGGGCGTGTACTTGTCGGCATTCGAAATGATTCGGAAAGCGGTGTCCTGATACAGGTCGTTGGCGTCCGATTCATTGCCCGTCAGCTTGAGCGAGAAAGCCCGAAGCGAAGGGCTGATTTTTTGCAATTGATATTGAATATTAGCTTCCATGTCGGGTGAAATTTTTGAGTTAAAGTGATTTTGTAATTTTTCTTTACAAAAGTACGATTGTTGTCAATTTCGTGCAAATGATTTTTTCTATTTAGAGCCAATCCTGTAAAATTTTACCTTTTTGTTAACCAAGAATGGAACCCTTAAACTTTGCAACGTGAACGGCGTTTACAGAACGGCGCTCAAAAATGACGTCTTCGGGTGCTGAATTGTCAATAAAATCTACAAAAGGGAGGCAATTATCGAGCTTCGTCAAAAAAACTACAGGAGATGATGGAAATTGTAAACGACAAGAACGCAGTCCATTTGGCTGAAAACCTGCGAGTGCTTCGAAAGCGGATGAATTGGAGCCAGGAAGAAATGGCAGACAAAGTTGGGCTGAACCGGGGCAACATCGCTTCCTACGAAAATGGCTCTGCCGAACCCAGAATCTGCAATCTGCTAAAAGTCGCCCACCTCTTTGGCATCTCCGTTTTCGATTTGACGCACACGAGTTTGCGGGATGAAAATGCCATCCAACGGGCTGCTCAGAGCCAACAAAATGGCAAGTCTCCAATGCAGTTGCCTATTTCAACCATAGCTGATTACGAGAAAAAAGCGGAAGACATTCAGACCGCTTTGAAAGGACTGAAATGTTTGTTTCGGATGAAATTGAACCACAACGGGCAGGAACTGCCGCCTGAATTGAAAGCACTCCACGACCAGTACGAGCAACTTCACGAGCTATCACAACACTTGCTCGAATCCCACCAGGAATTGATTTCCCACATCAAAAAGCATTGTCCTGACAGCGCTGCCTGAGTTTTTCCTACAAAATATTTTTCCTTTCCGCCGAAGCCGCACTTCGGCTTTCTTATTTCCAAAACTGCCCTAATTTTCCGCCTCGTCATTTGCTTCAGCAACGCAGGGGGAGGTTTTTTGAGAGAAAAAAAATTTCATTTTTTTCTCTCAAACTTGGCTTCTGCGGATTTCAACCATATTTATCATGCAACGAAAAATGCGCATGGGCATGGTCGGCGGCGGCAGGGGCGCCTTTATTGGCGGCGTCCACCGCATGGCGGCTGCTCTCGACCAACAAATCGAACTGGTCTGCGGGGCTTTCAGCTCCGACCCGGAAAAGTCACGGCTTTCCGGCGAAGACTTTTACCTGTCGCCCGACCGGGTGTACGGCAGCTACGAGGAGATGATTAAACAAGAAAAAAAGCTGCCCGAAGGCGAGCGGATGGACTTCGTTTCCATCGTCACGCCAAACCACGTTCACTATGGGCCCGCTCGGATGGCGCTGGAAAACGGCTTCCCGGTGATTTGCGATAAACCCTTGTCTTTCAACATGAAAGAAGCACTTTCGCTGCAAAGCATCGTCGAAAAAACAGGCTTGCTCTTCGCCCTGACGCACAATTACACGGGCTACCCGCTCGTGAAACACGCCCGTGCAATGGTGCGCAACGGGGAGATTGGCGAGGTGCGAAAAGTCGTCGTTGAGTACCCGCAAGGCTGGCTTTCAACTCGCCTGGAATCGAGCGGCTCGAAGCAAGCGGACTGGCGCACCGACCCAAAACGCTCCGGCATCGCTGGCGCAATGGGCGACATCGGCACCCACGCCGAAAACCTCGCCGAGTACATCACCGGCTTGAAAATCACCGAGTTGTGCGCCGACCTGACCGCCTTTGTGGAAGGTCGTGCGCTCGACGACGACGGCAATGTGCTGCTGCATTTCGACAACGGCGCAAAGGGCATCCTCCACGCCAGCCAGATTTGTGCCGGGGAGGAAAACAACCTGAACATCCGTGTTTACGGCACGAAGGGCGGCTTTCACTGGTTTCAAATGGAGCCGAATACGCTGTACGTCAAGTGGTTGGATAAACCGATGGAGGTATTGCGGACAGGCGGTGGCACACTTTCGCCGGAGGCAAAAGCACACACCCGCATCCCCGGAGGCCACCCGGAAGGCTACTTGGAAGCCTTCGCCAACATCTACCGGAACTTCGCTATTTGCTTGCGGGCGAGATTGAATGGGGAGGAGCCGCTTGCCATTTTTGAGGATTTCCCGACAGTGAAGGATGGGGTGAGAGGGATGCGGTTCATTCAGAAGGTGGTGGAGTCGAGCGCCAAGAAGAAGTGGATTCCGTTTTGATTAAATGATTGAAGATTAAATGATTACATGATTTAAGATGGAATGGAAA
>CAZHLB010000921.1:0-2905 GCA_964533005.1 uncultured Saprospiraceae bacterium | reverse complement strand
CAATTATCGCTTTGGCAGGGAGGCGCAAACTGAAATCCTGCGCCCGACGAGTTTGCACTACCTCGCCTTGCCACTGAAAATAGGCTGGAAGCGAGGGCGGCACGTCGTCGAGAGTGGAGGAGCGACGCATTATTTGCTCGGCTTGCGAGGCGAAAAAGGAACGCTGGAAAAAATTGACTTCAAGAAGATTTTCAAGCCTTTGCAAAAAGGCTGGCTCGTCGAGGACGGCTTCAAAAAACTGTATTTGGATGCCACGTTTGGCTACCGCTATCGGGTGAACCGGCAGCTTTCGCTGGGCGTGTCGGCGAATTATTCTATCGGCGGCATTTTGAAGAAAAACTATGTGCCGCCGCTGCTGAATGGCTACGTTTTGCGGGAGGCGGACAGGTTTTTCGTCAGCGCAAACGCCGTTTATTTCATCAAGTAACTCAAGCTGCATTTTGCAGCCACACCTTTCCGAAAGTTCCAAACTTTCGGAAAGGTTGGCTCGCCTTGCAGTAGTAAAATTCACCTTTCCGAAAGTTTGAAACTTTCGGAAAGGTTGGCTTGCAACCGAAAATGAAGCGGCTATTTTTTCTCAACTTATTGACAATCATCGCCTTACTACCTGCCTGCCAAAAAATTGACGTGGAACCGGGCGGCGGCGGCGACCCCGTTTTTACCGCCGATTTCACCGTAACCTTTCCTCCCGATGACACGCTTACAGAAAGCTGGCAAGCAGGAGTGGACAGCTTTTACATGTTCACCGGCTACGAACTGGGAGCGGACAGCGTGCTCGTTTTTTACGGGGAATTGAAGCGGGGAGACTGCGACCTCAATGTCACCGCGCCCAATTGCGGGTCGTTGAAAATCTACATCCGTGATTTTCAACAGCTTGTGCAAGGAGGCACGGACATTTTGCAGGCATTGAAAGTGGGGAATTACGAACTCGCCAGCCTGCCGGGGGTGGACACTATTTGGCTCGTGGTGAAAGACACGACCTATAATCTGACCTTCGATGCCTCGCCCTCCGAGTTGCCGGGCGCCACTCCTATCAGCAGCCAATTTTCCTGGGTGTTTGCAAATGGAGAGACGGCAAGTGGCTTGCAAGCCTTTTTTGATTCGGTGGATTTGGACGTGCCCTCATCTATGAATTTGACGGTAGCGGCGAGCAATGCGGGCTGTTTTAGCTCGCAAACGCAAGTCATACGCAAGCCCGGAACGAACTCGACTGCTGCTGGAAATTGCTCGGTTCAAATTAAGGCGGATACAGTCTCGCAGAACGTTTTGATTGCTAATACAAATGGTGCTGGACCTTTTGAATTTCAATGGAGCACGGGCGATTCGAGCCAGCAAATTTCAATTCCCTTCAACCAGCAAAATTCCATCAGTGTCACGGCAACCAGCACCACAACCGGCTGCTCTTCGACGGCAAGCGTGAATTTTCTGAACAACCCCGGCACCCTGCCGCAAATTTGCTCGGCAGGGTTTACGTATGATGCTCAACCTGTTGTTTTTCAAGATAGTGTGCCAATCGCCATCCCTTCCGGGGACAGTTTGCAACTGTCAAAAGTTATTCTCGAATACGTGGATCTACTCAATAATCACTACCGCTCGGATGGGGTGAGCCAAGACCCGGATGCTTTTTTTAAGATTGAATCGGTGGAAGATTTTGACGTGAATGAGCAGGGGCTGCGGACGAAGAAATTGAAGGTGGCTTTTTCGTGCAGGTTGTGGACTGCCGTTCATCAGTTTTCCATTTTGTTGGAAGGGACGGCGGTTTTGGCGGTGGCGTACCCGGATTGATTTTTTGACCAAGTGCTGTTAGCACTCAAAGTGCTAACAGCACTGACAATCAGGCAATTCATTACCTGAACGCAGTTTCACTTTTCACTAAACCATCATTTTATGAAGACTCTTTTTACCCGCTTGCGCTCAACGCTGGAACGTTGCGCCCTGCTTCTCCTTTTGTTCGGCTCGAACCTGCCGTTCGCCGCCGCCTGCATCGAACCCGACACCATCCCCACGGTGACGGTCAACTACTCGCCGGATTTCACGCAAATTGAAATCCGCATCGGCAACTTGAACCTGCACACCGAGTCGCCAAATGTATTTTGCAGTTGCGCCTTGTCGTCGTACGCAGGCGTTTTCACGAATGTCAAGTACATCGCTTTTGTGAAAACTGCCGACTCATCTTTTGTCAGTTATCCCAATTTTTCTCCCTGGGCGGAAAATGTTGTCGCCTCGGTTGCCTGGAACAACGAGTTTTCCAGCTACCCCAATTGGACGGGCTACGTTGCCGAAGTCATCAATGCTGGGTTGAACACAGAAGATGCGGTGGACATGGTGATTCGGGCAGAAATGCCGCCCGGCGCCATTCCCAACGTGGTCGCTTTGGACAGCGCCATTGCCGTCTCTTGGCTTGCCACCGACATGTGGCTACCCGACCAGCAGACCATGGCTTTCGACCACACTGGCTTGCGCAATTTGCGTTTCGAGAACAGCGGCTACTTCCTTCAACAAATGCCCCAGGAGTATTTTGACTACCTCGACGAATTGCTTTCCGGGACTTCCGAACCCGGCAAATTGCTGTTCGAGCTTCGCCTCAGCCCCAACCCGGCGCAGGAATTTTTGACGGCGAACTACGTGCTGACGGGGCTTTCAAAAGTGAAAGCCAGCATTTTAGACCTGTCGGGCAAACTGATTTGGGAGGATTGGAAAGGCGAGCAGCCGGGCGGCGAGCAAACAATCGAGGTGGAGTTGACTGCCATTTTGCCAAAAACTGGGGTGTATTTGTTCGTGCTGGATGTGGATGGGAAGCGGCAGACGTTGCAATTTGTGCAGTTGTAACGCAGGGCTGCACTCAATTGGTAGACATGCTGTCCATCTCTTATTTTTTCATTACTGAATTGCATTTGCAGAAAGA
>CAZHLB010000920.1:0-2906 GCA_964533005.1 uncultured Saprospiraceae bacterium | reverse complement strand
AACGTGCTGAAAATCAAGGACAATGCCTCCGGGCAAGACGTCAGTTTCCCCGCCATTCCCGACGGCGACGTGCTGGCGGTGAATATTTCCAACAGCGAAAAACTCATGCGCCTGACCGTCGGCACCTCAAAAGCGCCGAGCGACCTCTACGTTTACAACTTCGAAAGCAAGGAAATGAAAAAGCTGACGAACACGCTGAACGCTGAAATCAACCCCACCGATTTGGTTTCCGCAGAAGTGGTGCGCTTCAAAAGCTTCGACGGGGTGGAAATTCCTGCCATTTATTACAAACCGCTCACCGCTTCGCCGGATGCCAAAGTGCCTGCGTTGGTTTGGGTGCATGGGGGGCCCGGCGGGCAATCGAGGACGGGCTACTTTTCGCTCCTCCAATATTTGGTCAATCACGGTTACGCCATCCTCGCCGTGAACAACCGGGGCAGCAGCGGCTACGGCAAAACTTTTTACAAAATGGACGACCTCAATCACGGCGACAAAGACCTGAAGGATTGCATCTGGGGCAAAAAATGGCTGCAAACGCAGGACTACGTGGATACCGCTAAAATTGGCATTATCGGCGGCAGCTACGGCGGCTACATGACAATGGCTGCCATGACTTTCACGCCCGACGAATTCAAAACAGGCGTCAACATTTTCGGCGTGACGAACTGGTTGCGCACTTTGAAATCTGTGCCGCCATACTGGGAAAGTTTCCGCAAGGCACTCTACGCCGAACTGGGCGACCCGACGACGGCGGACTCGGTGCGCCTGCACCAAATCTCGCCGCTGTTTCATGCCGCTAAAGTCAAAAATCCAATCCTCGTTTTGCAAGGAGCCAACGACCCTCGTGTGCTTCAGGTGGAATCCGATGAAATCGTGGCTGCGGTGAAAAAGAACAACGTCCCGGTCGAGTACGTCATCTTCCCGGACGAAGGGCATGGTTTTGTGAAAAAAGAAAATGAAATTAAGGGCTACGGAGCAGTACTGACCTTCCTCGACAAGCATTTGAAAGGAGAACAGAAGGCGAAGGGTTGAAGCTCACGTTTACGAAACTTTTGAAGTTTCGTAAACGTAATCCGGCAATAAAAAAAAAGCCTTCGACACACTAGCGTCGAAGGCTTTTTTATTCAGGCAACCAATGGCTTACTGCCTGATTTTCAAGCTTCCATAGCTCAAATTGGCTTTAATGACGCTGCGAGCGCCTTCCGTTCCGGCATGTCCTTTCACCTCGTGCGACGTGCCTTTTTCCTTTTCGTAAGAAACGTTGAAGCCCGTCGGATAGGCGATGCCTGCGTAGTTGGCGGCAGCTTCCAAAGTGTAGCTGGCGCCAGGTTCAACGGCAATTTTGAAGTCAGAATATTTGCCAACGAGGTTCAAAGAAGAAAAGCCTTTTGCCACGTTGTCCAATTGCACGCCACCGTATTGAAGGTCAAATTCGCCGTTGTCGCTCAGGTGCTCGATGCGGTAATCCGTGTACTTGCTCAGAGCGATGACGCTTTCGGCGCTGCCGATTTCCACGTCGCCGTAGCGGCTGGAATGTTTGAACTGGCGCACTTTCGGCAAATTGAAATGGTCGTAGCGAGATTCGGCTTTCACGTCAACGCCTTTGTCCACCGTGATTTTGGAATACTTGGTGACGAAGTCGGCGTTCTGCACGTCGTTGAAAATGATTTTGCTGTACGAAACATCCGCCGACACATCTTTCGCACGAACCACCGTGCCGTTGCCGTAGCCTAAGTTGACCGCCAAATTTCCGCCGACACCTTCGAGGCGGAAGTTGCCGTAGCTCACGTTCACCGCAGTCTTACCTTCAATCGCTGCCACAAATGCGTCGCCGTATTTGTTGGACAAATCGAGCGAAGCGGTGGCAGGCATGAAAACAGCGTAATTGATTTGGAATTCCGTGCGGTTGCCGCCGCCACCCCAGTCCCACCAGTTGCCTTTGTTGGACTCGATGACGGTTTCAGCTTTGACGAAATTGGCGTCGTTGACAAAGTCAACGTGGATGCGGTTGAATACTTCCTGCGCCGCCGCCTCGCTGCCTGCTTTGACAACGATGGTCACGTCAATTTTCACCCGGTCTTTTTCCCAAGTCTTCACGTCCACCTTGCCGTACTTGTTGACCAAGCTCAGGTTCCCGGTGGCGTTCAGGGGAAATTCCTTTTTGATAGTTTTTGTAAATTCCTGCGATTGCAGCAAGATGGGCTGCGGTGATTCATTGCCGCCCGCCCGCAAAAGCGAAGGGGCGACAAGGAACACCAAGCCGGCACAAGCTGCCCAAACGCAGGTGAGCCGAATTTTAGAGACTAATTTCATTTTCTTCAGTTTTAAAAAATGTTGGATTGGTTGGATTAGTTGATTCTACTTTTTCGAGCACTTTTTCCAGGATGTCCACCTTCATCTGGTAGTTGGTAATCATCGCCTGGATGATTTCGCCTTTGTTCCCGGCAGGGACGGTTTCCAACTCCCGCTTCAGTTCTTCGTAAACGGCATCCAATTCCTGCAAGTCCGACTGCACGTAGCCGTCCTGGCGATAGGATGCGAGTTGTGCCAATTTTTCCTGGATTTGTTGCTGGTAAATCCTTTCCGCTTCCGCCAGTTCCGGCGAAACGTCGGCAAGGGATTTCTCCGCCTTGAATTTTGAAGTGATGTACGACCCGGCGACTGCGCCTGCCACCACCAGCACTGCAATGGCAGCCGCCATGCGCAGGCGCCTCATCCAGACGATTTTGGGCATGGGTCGCTTTTCGAGGTGACGGTCAATGCCTGCCCACACTTTCAGGCTCGGCACTTCCGCATCGAACTCCTCCCGGTGTTCGAGCATGAATTTTTCCAAATTGTCCATTTTCTTCAGTTTTTACAGTGGGGATTGGTGATTGGTGACTGGTGATTGGGACGTCCCAATCACC
>CAZHLB010000919.1:0-2907 GCA_964533005.1 uncultured Saprospiraceae bacterium | reverse complement strand
CAAACTACATCAGCACGGGTTACCACGATACCGACCTGAACATGGACGGGAAAACCATTTACCAGGGGCCCGACAACGACCGGGCGAGGTTGCTGAATTTCAGCGTGATGAGCACGCCGGAGAACTTGAATTTGATTGCGAATTTTGTGCTGACGGAGAAGCTGCCTTGAGTTGATGAAGGTTGATAAAAGTTGATGGGGTTGAGGCGCCACGTGGCGCCTCAACCCCATCAACTTTTATCAACCTTCATCAACTTGAAAGGGTTAAGTTTGCTTTTCAAAAAAAGGAAAGAATCATGGACGCAACAGCCATTCCACAACCATTTACCAATCTTCAAATTGAGTTGCTCAAACTCTACGCCCGGCAGGTTTCCGAACAGGATTTGATTCAAATCCGGCGCTTGCTCGGTCAATATTTTGCCGACAAAGCCTCTGACCTGGCTGACCAGTTTTGGGATGAAAAAGGGCTGACAGAAGAAAAAATCCTCGCCAAGCATCGCCGCACACCTTATCACCGTATTCCCCAATCATGAAAATTGTACTGGATACAAACGTCTTGACAGTAGTCATTTCGAGGCGTTCCCGCTATTATCCGATTTACCAGAGCCTCCGAAATGGCGATTACGAATTGCTCGTGACCACTGACATTCTTCTGGAATATGAGGAAGTAATTGCTGAAGACCTCCATCCAAGCGTTGCGGAAAACACACTCGGAGCATTAGATGTCTTGCCAAACATTGTCCATATCCATAAATACTTCTTGTGGCATCTCATTACTGCTGACCCTGACGACGATAAATTCGTGGATTGCGCTGTTGCCGGAAGGGCAGACTACATCGTGACGAATGACCGCCATTTCAACGTTTTAAAGCAAACCCCTTTTCCAAAAGTCAAGGTGTTGAAAATTGACGAGTTTTTGGAAATGGTGTTGAACCATGCGTTCGATTGAAAACTTTCGGCACATGCCAAACCGTTTCGATTCCTTCCCCCTTCCCGACTGGCTCCAATTTTCGCTGGAGCAAAACGCCGGTCGCCCCCCGCTTTGGGATTTGCCAGCGCCTTCGCCCACTGCTGACGAGTTTTGGTTTCAAAAACTCGACTTCCGCAACCGCCATCTCGTGCTGGAAATGTTTGAAAACGACCCCGACCCCTGGGTGGACGAGCGTTTCAAAGACCCGAAAGAATTGTACGAGTACGTCGCCAACCTGCGCATCAACATGCCGTATTCCGGCAAACACGGCGGCTGCGACTGGCTGGTGAGGATGCCCGGCTGGCACGGAGAATGCGTCGCTATTCTGCACAATTTTGATTTCAGCCGTGAAACCTATGGTTATCAAAACCGCAAATGCAGCATCGGCTATGCCTTCGCTCAAAAATTCAGAGGGACGGGGCTGCCGCAAAAAATCATGCAGCACTTTCACAAGTATCTTTTTGGAAAAATGAACCGCCTGCTGCTGCTGGCAATGGTGGACAAAGACAACACTCGCAATATCCGCTTCCTGGAAAAATTAGGTTACGAAGACCGGACGACGGACTACCGGGATGAAAGCGAGAAAGAATACCCAGACCGATTTTTCGAGTTGTACCGCTCCCGGCAGGCGAGGACTTGGGTTCACAATTACCGAAAAGTAGAAGAGGGTTGAGGAGCAAAAAGCTCCTCAACCCACTTCTTATTTTAGGGAGTCGACACCCAAAAACCGGGCTACCTCACCACCTCGAACCGCTTAAAATTCACCAGCCCGCCGGCCTCATCCTTTAGCACCAAAACGTAGCTCCCGGATGGCATCCCCGCCAGTTCGACCTGCTCCAAATGGCTGCTCATCTCCCGCTGGAAAACCTGCCTGCCATGGAAATCCAGCACCGACAAGCTGCCCGAAAAACCTTCCTCCACCTGCACCGCCAGCCAATCGGCGGCAGGGTTCGGATGAATTTGAAGCAGCACTTGTTCCTGCTTTTCTGGAGTTGCGCTGATGTAGCCGCTCAACCAATTCATGGTGGTGTAAATGTTGGTCGTTTCCGAGAATTCAAGCTGGAACAGCGGGAAGCTCAAATCGCCTTCGTTCGTCCACCAGTTGTAAAAAATGCTCGTGTCCGGCAAGACGCCTTGACCCGTCAAATCGTAGTGTTGCCAACCCAATCCGCCCAAAAGAATGAAAACACTGTCCCGCCTAATTTCCGTCTCCGAGAAGCGTAGCGTCTCAAAACTGCCAATCGGCAGCGTCAACGTGCCGTAGGCATCAATGACCACCGAGCGTTGGGTGTTGCGGATGACCCGCACGCTGTCAATCGTCGGGGCGTCCAGCGCGGCGCCAGTTGTTTGGGCGATTTGGCGGGTCGTCTCGGAATAGGCGTTGTTGAGTTGAGCGGGGAATCGAATCACGCTCTGCGGCGGAAGGAATTTGACGGCGGCGTCAATCTGAAAAGTATCGTAATGGAAATCACCTTTGATGCCCACAAATTGCATGGCTTCGTCCGTCTTTTTCAGATAGACGTAACTCGAACCGCCCTGCACGGCTGCAAAATTTGCATCGGGAAACAACCCTGCGTGAGGCGTCCCGGCGGCGGGAATGAACTCGACGGTAGCCTGTTCGTCGGCGGTCAAATTGAGGAAAGACCAGCTTTGAGCGCCCGTGCCGCCCGGCAGAATGTCGTTCGGAACCGTGTAGGCGATGGCTTTGATGGCAATAATGTCCGATGAGTTGATGTCAGAAGCTTCGATGGTGATTTGAGCTTGGATGCCCAGGGTCAAAAAGAGCAGTGCGATTTGGGTAAAAATGAATTTTTTCATGCTATAAACTTTGGTTTGGCAAAAGCTGACAGGTGGGAAACGGGCTTTTTGAGCGGAAAAAAATGAGTTCTCTGACAATTCTTGTGGGACGCTGGGAGGATGGGAACGCGGATGACGCGG
>CAZHLB010000918.1:0-2908 GCA_964533005.1 uncultured Saprospiraceae bacterium | reverse complement strand
GATTGGTGATTGGTGATTGGGGCGTCCCAATCACCATTCACCAATCACCAATCACCTGTCAGCTTTGGTCTGTTCAAAAAAAAAAGGACGCTCCCTCCATTCGAGAAGGCGTCCTGCTGTCCAATTTCTCCAATCCCGAGGTTTCGGGACGTGTCTTCCAAATTCATCCCCCGCTGCCACTTCCCGTCTCCTTTTTCAGTGCCTGGATTTGGCTGTCCCAGAGGGCTTTGGTTTGCTCGACTTCGTCCTCATCGCAGAAATCGGTGATTTCGAGGATGGTTTCGCTGGTCACCCGGCTTTGGCTAATTTTAAATTCGAGGTATTCGTCTTCCCTCGGCGCCAACCAGGTGTAGCGCACCAATTCCTCCTCGACATCCTCGGTGAGTTTGGCGATTTCATCGTAGCCGCTCCAGGTGAAGGCATAGATGTTGTCCCGTTGCGTATCTACTTTCTCGCAGAACCATCGCACCAGGGAAGATGGCGTGGTGAAAAAGTCGTACAGCAGCGCCGGGGAAGCCCGTATCATGTATTCGAAAGTAACTTTTTTCCTTTCCATGCTCGATTAGGGAATGCAGCGGTGGAATGAGAGGATAAGAGCTTGGGTTTTGGCTGTTCCATATTCCGCACCTGCATTCCACGCTCAGTTTGGGCGCAATAAAAGAAGAAAATTGGGAATGCACCAAGCATCCGAACTATTTTCAGGGACGTGACCTTTGTTCGAGGCGGAGGCGGAAAATAAAGTTTTGTCAGGCTTTTTTGCGGCAGGTGAAAGAACCGAAGCATTTTACAGTCAGCCGGTTCTGAATTTGAAAGCGGAACATATAATGTAAGTTGCGAAGCCAACTATTGATTAGGCGGGCAGTTCGAGCTACTTTTGCCCCACTTTTTTCAAAAGCGTTCCCAAAAACGCCGTCAGCGACGCAAAACTTTCTGAAAGTCAGCCCGTTTAACCTTCCCCCTTCAAAGCATTTTATTTTGGTGATTGGTGATTGGGTAGCCCAATCACCAATCACCAATCACTCTCAAATGGCGCCCTTCCCATCAGCATTTCCAAATTAGGCGGCATTCACTTTTTTCACGAAAAATAAAACACAAGCGGTTTCATGAGACAATTAAAAATTACCAAATCCATCACCAACCGGGAGAGCCAATCCCTGGAAAAATACTTGCAGGAGATTGGCAAAGTAGATTTGTTGACCCCGGAAGAAGAGGTGGACTTAGCCAAAAGAATCAAGCAGGGTGACGAAACGGCGCTCGAAAAACTGACCAAAGCGAACCTGCGCTTCGTCGTTTCGGTCGCCAAACAATACCAAAATCAGGGTCTTTCTCTTTCCGACCTCATCAACGAAGGCAACCTGGGCTTGATAAAAGCTGCGCAGCGCTTCGACGAAACGAGGGGTTTCAAATTCATTTCTTACGCCGTGTGGTGGATTCGCCAGAGCATTTTGCAGGCTTTGGCAGAGCAATCCCGCATTGTGCGCCTGCCTTTGAACAAGGTGGGTTCGTTGAATAAAATCAACAAAGCCTTCTCCGAACTGGAGCAAAATTTCGAGCGGGAACCCAGCGCGGACGAGTTGGCTGCCTTGCTGGAAATTCCTACCGAAGAAGTCGAAACCACGCTCGGCGTCGCTGCCCGCCACGTCTCGATGGATGCGCCTTTCGTGGACGGCGAGGACAACAGCTTGCTCGACGTGCTCGAAAATCCGCACTCGCCAAAAACCGACCAGGATTTGGAATACACCGAATCCTTGCGCACAGAAATCGAGCGCAGCCTGAGCACGCTGACCGACCGGCAGATGGACGTGATTAAACTCTATTTTGGCATTGGCGTCGAGCACCCGATGTCGCTGGAAGACATTGGCGATAAATTCGGGCTGACCCGGGAGCGGGTGCGCCAGATTAAAGACAAAGCAATCAATAAGTTGCGCTCTGCGAATCGGAGCAAATTGCTCAAGCATTACCTCGGTTGGTAAACTTTGCAAGGCTTCGTTTTGGGGAAGAAAAAGCCCCGGTTGGATTTGACCGGGGCTTTTTTAGTTTTTAGTAAGAACATTGCAACCCATCTTTGTCCCAATCAATCCGAAAAAATATGCGCCTTCAACTTACTCTCCAAAATCGGCCCGGCAGCAGCCTCAGCCTGCATTACTGCTAAGAAATCTCCAGCGCCGTGTACAAAATTCTGAGAAAAACCGACCCTGTCTTTGCCCAATGGCTTTATCAGGTGGGCTACCCAATGGAAGGTAGGCATTTCAAGCTTTTCACAGAGACCTGATTTTTGGCGATGGTTTTCGCACCGACTGGGAAGATGGGTCTGTGTCGCTTGGCGGCAGACAATATCTCAAACTCTCTTTTTTCGTGCATGAATCGGTGGAAAAATTCGTGGCGGGCGTCTTCCACGAACAACGTTTCGGCATCGGCACGAAGGGAATGCCCGCGGTAGATTTTCAAGCGGAACCCTCGTTCCACATTTCTCGTAAACCCCTCCCATGCTAAAAAGAACACGCAAATCCGGCAACGGCGTCAGCCGCCGCCAATGGCTTTATTTGTACATCAATCTTCCATTCTTAGTCCTCGTAAAAATTGGTATTTCGGGCGATTACAAGCGCCGGGCAAGAGAAGTCAACGAAGCTGCATTTGGCTGGACGATACCTGTTTTTGCGGTAAAAATTCCCTTTGCCTGGCAATGCGAGCAAAATATGCACCGGCTGTTCGGGATATTTAATATCCGGTTTGGCGGCAGCAAGGAATGGTTTTTATTTCCGGTTGCGCCGGTGGCGATTGGCATTATGTTGGCAGCTTTTTTATTGGAATGGATGGTCTATATTTTAATTGCTGCGGTGGGAATATGGATATTGGCAGGCATGAATTAAGCGACATTCAGACCTGATTTCCGGGGCAAACGCCGGCA
>CAZHLB010000917.1:0-2908 GCA_964533005.1 uncultured Saprospiraceae bacterium | reverse complement strand
CATGTAATCATGTAATCATCAATCATTTAATCCGTGATGTGCGCCTCGAACTCACATTGATTTAGCGAATGAATCACGCCACAACGCAAAACCGTAGCCCCTTCAAGTTTCTGGATGCTTACGACCGGAACGACCGGGCTATTTTTTTCGGAAGGGAAAAAGAAATCGAATCCTTGTTCGACCTGGTGCGAATGTCGAAACTGGTGCTGGTGTACGGGCTTTCCGGCACGGGCAAGACCAGTTTGGTCAATTGCGGCTTGGCGAACAAGTTTTCCGAAAACAAGTGGTTCCCCCTGTTCGTGCGCCGGGGCGACCACCTGCCCGACGCCATTCACCGGGAATTAAACCGCCACGCTGCTGAGCCTTTCGACCGCAAGCTGCCGCTGCCCGATGCCATGCAGGCGCTTTACCAGGAGCATTTCGTGCCCATTTATCTCATCTTCGACCAGTTCGAGGAGCTTTTCATTTCCGGCAGCGCCGCCGAGCAGCGGGAATTTTTTGACAGTCTCGCCGGGCTGTTTCAAAGCAAGGTCGCCTGTCGCATCATTATTATGCTTCGGGAAGAATACCTGGCGTGGTTCAGCGATTTCGAAAAAACGTTGCCGGTGCTGTTCGACAACCGTTTCCGGGTGGAGCGGATGCGCCAAAAATCGCTCGAAGAAGTGGTGATGAAAACGCTCACCTATCCAAGTTTTGGCATCGAACTGACGGAGCCGGAGCGCACGGTTGCCGACATCCTCGAAAACCTTCGGGACGAGCGCAAGGAAATTGACCTGACCAACCTCCAGGTTTACCTCGACCACCTCTGGCAACGTGCGAAGCAATCCCAAAACGGCAGCCCCACGCTCTGCTTCGACCCGCAACTCGTGGCGGAAGTGGGCAAGCTGGAAAAGGTGATTTCGCAATTTCTCGATGAACAAATGAAAGAGGTGGCGGCGCTGCTGCCGGGCAACCCCGAAAAAACGCCGCTCGAAGTGCTTTCCGCTTTCGTCACCAACCAGGGCACCAAACAAAATCTCGCTTTGCCCGACCTGCAAGCTCAGTTGAAACGGGACAAAAACATCGCTCCGGCAACTTCGGAGCGGTGCGTCCAGGAATTTATCAACCGCCGCATTTTGCGGGTCGTCCGGGTGGGCGACGCCGCTACCACCACTTACGAATTGGCGCACGACATGCTTGCCGGGCGCATTTTCAGAATTTTCACCACTGAGGAACAACATCGCCGCAAAGCCAGGGAGGTCTATGCTTTTTACACCGAAGTCGGCAGGCAGCGGCTTTTCACGCAGGAAGAATTGGAAACCCTCGCTCCCTACCTGCTCGCCCTGCCGCCCGACAGTGAGTTGGAAAATCGAATGGCGGCAAGCCGGGCAGCGATTCGCCAGGAAAATGAGGCGGAACGAGAACGACTGGAGCAGGAGGCTGCATTGGAACATGAGCTTCGTGTGAAGGCGGAGGAGAGTGAGAAAAAGGCAAAACAAAGGTCGAAACTGCTTGCCATTGCTGGCATTTCCGTCCTGGTGCTTGCCGTTTTGGCGGTGGCTGCCTTGCTCAATTCGATTGCCTCGCTGAAAAAGCTGAAAAAATCCAACGCCAACATCGTCCGCCTGAGCCTCGCCAACGCCCGGCAGGACGTGCTTCATCTTCGCTACGAAGACGCCCTGGAAAAGCTGAAAGCGACTGCCAGCTTGGGCGTTCTACAAGATTCGACGGTGAACCTCATGCTCGAAATCGCTTTCTGGCATGGCGAAGCTGGCAACACCCGGCGAGCGGCAGGCATCCTCGACACAGCAGCGGTTTTGATGGAAAACAAAGCTGCCGCCAGCCTCCTGAAAACTTTGCCTTCGGACTCCACCGCCGCCCGCCTCCAACTTCGGGAGGTGCTGAAACAAATGGACAAAACTGTTTTCGACAACCTCTGGCAGCGATACTATCCAACAGATTTGGCGAAGGTGAAAGGCGGCAAGTTCACGATGGGCTGTGTGCTCAACGACGTGCTTTGCCAACCTGACGAAAGGCAGCACGAAGCGACCGTGCGTGATTTTTTGATGGCAAAAACGGAGACCACTTGGTGGCAATATTTCTTGTTTTGCCAAGCCACCAAGCACCCTCACGTCAGCCCCGGCTGGGGCAAGAATGGCGACAACCCGGCGGTCTATCTCGACTGGTACGATGCGGTGGAGTACGCCAACTGGGCGAGTTTGCAGTTGAGCCTTGAACCTGCTTACGTGTTTGATACGATTCAAATCGACAATTCCAACCTGAACAGCCAAGACGACAAAAAATGGCTGGTCACGGTCAATTTCAACGCAAACGGCTTGCGCCTGCCCACCGAAACCGAATGGGAGTTTGCCGCCAAAGGCGGAAAGGATTTCAAGCGAACCATTTTCAGCGGCAGCAACGTGCTGGACGAGGTGGGCTGGCATTTCAAAAATTGCACGATAAACCAAGTGAAACGCTCGCACCGGGTCGGCGAGAAAAAAGCCAATGCGTTTGGTTTGTACGACATGAACGGCAATGCCTGGGAATGGTGCTGGGACTGGTACGCCGAGTACCCGCAGGAGCCGTCGGAAAATTATGCAGGCGCTTCCGGCGGACAATTCCGGGTTCAAAAAGGAGGCGGCTGGACAAACGACGAGGCAGAAGCCCGCAACTCGAACCGCCTGCCGCATCGGGCGAATTATGATGGGAACAGCCTCGGCTTTCGGCTCGCAAGGACACGTTGAATGGTGAATAGTGATTGGTGATTGGTGATTGGACAGCCCCAATCACCAATCACCAGTTACCATTCACCATTCAAAATTTCCTTTTTTTGCGCCCTTCAAAAGAAAGCCAGCCGGGCGGTCGTTAAATGCCCGGCTTATTTTTTTTGGCTCATGTGGCTGGTTGTGTAAACCGAAGAGCCACCAAA
>CAZHLB010000916.1:0-2913 GCA_964533005.1 uncultured Saprospiraceae bacterium | reverse complement strand
CGAAATGCGGGGTTTCAAAGCCCCGCCGCTCGAAAACCGGAATCAATCGAAAGTGTCGAATAAATTGCCCCAACTACTTATCGCACAAGCGTCACGTCGCCAGAAATCAAATTCACCTCCCCCGTCTTCATCTCGATTTCCGCCAAAAAAACAAACACCGCCGGGTCGAGCGCCTTGCCCTTCGCCTTGCCATCCCAGCCCTGCGCCAAATCGTTCGGCGTGAAATTTTCCGCCAGGAAAACCAGCTCGCCCCACCGGTCGAAAATGCGGAAACTGCGCACCTGCACCACGTCTTTCCCCGTGAAAATTGTCAGCCGGTCGTTCTGCCCGTCCTCGTTGGGCGTGAAGACGTTGGGCACAAAAACCTGCTCCGTCGCTGCCAGAAAAATGCGCAGCGAGTCGGCGGCGGCGCAGCCGTTTTCATCTTCGACGACCACCCAAAACGTGCCCTCCGAAGAAGGTTCTACCATCCAAATCGAATGATTTTCAGCAGTTAAACCGCTGGAACTTAGCCAGTTGATTTTTGCCGGAACGATGTTCGACTCGCAAATAAGCGCCACGCTTTCCCCTGCCAAAATGGTCGTATCGTTGTTCACCCAGACCGTCACCGGGGGCGGATTTTGCAGCAATATC
Organism: uncultured Saprospiraceae bacterium; assembly: GCA_964533005.1. Lineage (GTDB taxonomy): Bacteria > Bacteroidota > Bacteroidia > Chitinophagales > Saprospiraceae > UBA6168. The sequence continues at coordinate 2,280 of CAZHLB010000916.1, read as the reverse complement.
AGCGTGTCCGACCTGCAGCCGTTGGCGTCGGTCAGGCTGATTTGAAACTCGCCTGCGCCCAGATTTTCCAGCGGCATTTGCGGTGAAAACAAAAACGGCGGCTCGCCTCCCGCCACGCTGTCGAGGCGGATGAAACCGTCTTCGTCGCCGAAGCAGGTCGGCATTTTTATCTCGAAAAACGGCTCGATGCTGGCGCTGCCTTGCCCGACTTGCACCTCCGCTTCGTTCTCGCAACCTGCTGCATCAGTGGCGGTTACGAAATAAATTCCCGGCTCGTCGGCGGCGATGCTCGCCCCGGCGGCAGTCGTTCCGTCGGGCAGCGTCCAGTTAAAAATCACGCCGGGCGTGTTCGACAAAGCCAGCAAAATGGCAGGCTGGTCGCAAATGATGGTGCTGCCGGAGACGTACAAATCCGGCGGTACACTGGCGTCCGTCACCTCGACGGTTGCCTGCGAAACGCAGCCGTTCGGTGCGGCGGCGCTGACCAAATATTCACCGGAAATATTGCTGGAAATGCTCGCCCCGACCATCTGCTCGCCGTTCGGAAAAGTCCAGGTGAAAACTGCGCCGGGCGTTGCGGAGCTTGCCGACAGGTCGCAGGCAGGCACGTTGCAGTTCAATTCGCAACCAGTCGCAGCCAAATCGGGCGGCGTTTTGTCTTCAAAAACTTCGGCGCCAGCCAGCGCATAGCAGCCCGTGAGGTTGTCCGTCAAAACGCAGGTGATGTAATTGCTGGGAAAATCCACCATCGGGTTTTGCAAGTCTGACCAAAAACCGCCCGGTTCCGTCCATGAAAAAGTGAAGTCGCCGCTGCCGCCGCTCGCCAGCGCCGTGAGCATCACGGAGGTCACGTGGCACGTAAGCGTTTCTGGCTCAGGGATTTGCAACGTCGGTTTTTCAAAAAACACCACCGACTGCCCCTGCGCCACGCTCATTGCCGGGTCGTCAAAATCCACGCTGCCGTTCAGTTCGTTGCCCGCCACCGCAGAAATGTAGTAGGTCTGTCCGTAGCTCATCGTGCCGGGGTCGAAGCCAAAAATTCCCGTTGCGTTCACCGACAGCACATTGCCGAGCGCGTTGGTGCTGCCCGTGTGCAGCACAAAAACCAGGGCGTCGTTGGCGTCGAGGGTAGCGTCGTTGTTCCATTGGGCGCTTGCCATTTGCCCTTCGCAAAGCAGCCATGGCGCAAGGTTCATCGTGCCTGCATTGGTAATTGGGTCGCAAATCAGGAAGCCCGAAACCGTCTCCTGGCTGCCGCCGCAAACGCCGCTATCCGTCACCAAAAAATTGTACGGCTGCCCCGACGGAATCGGGCTGGAAATGAACGAGTTGCCGCTCGGCGAACCATTCACGAAGAAGGGCGGCGTACCGCCGGAAATGGTGAAACTGAGTTGAAACGTGAGATTTGCCGGGTCGCAGATTTCACTAAAATCGCTCAACGAGAGTGCCGGGGCGGATTGAAAAATGACGTTTTGCACTTGCTTTTCGCAATCCGCCACGCAGGTGAACTGGCTGTCCGCAACGGCAGTCACAAGCGTTCCGCAAAAATCAAAAGTCACTGGTTCGCAGGTAGTTAGGTCGGGAAAAATGACCTCGGCGGGTTGTGAAGTGTCGCCGGTGACTTCGGCTTGTGCCTGCGCCGAGCAGCCGTTTTGCGGGTCGGTTGCAACGACGAAATAGATGCCTGATGCGCCTGCCGAAACGCTCGACCCGGTCGTTGAGCCGCCGTTCGGCAGCGTCCAGTTGAAAATTGCGCCAGCCGTATTTGATTGCGCCAGCAAATCGCAGGCGGGCACGTTGCAGCTCAATTCGCAGCCTGCCGCAGCCAAGTCGGGCGGCGTTTTATCTTCGACAACTTGCACGGAAGCGCCTGCCGTACAGCCAGTTACATTGTCGGTCGCCACGCAATTGTAGCTGCCGCCTGCACTGACCATCGGGCTTTGCTGGCTGGAAAAACTGCCCGCCGCCGCCGTCCAGTCAAAGCTAAAATCGCCGCTGCCGCCGCCAGCCGAGGCAACCAAAATGCCCGTTGGAGCGGCGCAAGTCAGCGTCGGTGGCTGCGCCAAATCGAGGGTCGGATTGGAATAAAAAATAACCGGCTGACCCTGCGCCACGCTCAAATTCGGGTCGCCGAAGTTCACGCCGCCACCGCTCGCCATGTTTCCGGCAACGGCTGAAATGAAGTAGGTCTGCCCGAAACTCATCGCTCCCGGCAGGTAAGCAAAATCGCCGGAAGTATTGATTGCCAGCACGTTACCCAACCCGCTGGGGCTGTCATGC
>CAZHLB010000915.1:0-2922 GCA_964533005.1 uncultured Saprospiraceae bacterium | reverse complement strand
ATTTTCGGGCGGCGACGACTTCGGCAATCAACTCGGTGACGTTGTAGCCAATCATGTGAGCACCCAAAAACTCGCCGTATTTGGCGTCGAAAATCACCTTGATAAAGCCTTGCGGAGCGCCTGCGGCTTTGGCTTTGCCGGAGGCGGTGAAGGGAAATTTACCCACCTTGATTTCGTAGCCCGCTTCCTTCGCCGACTGTTCTGTGTAACCGACCGAAGCAATTTCAGGCGAGCAGTAAGTGCAGGAAGGAAGGTTGTTGTAGTCGAGCGGCTCAGGGTTTTTGCCTGCGATTTTTTCTACGCAAATGATGCCTTCTGCGCTCGCAACATGCGCCAATGCGGGCCCTGGGACGATGTCGCCGATAGCATAAATACCCGAAACATTGGTGCGATAAAACTCATCCACCTTCACCAAACCCCGGTCGGTTTCGATGCCAAGTGCTTCTAAACCAATGTTTTCCGTGTTGGGTGAAACGCCTGCGGCAGAAAGCACCACGTCGCATTCGATAGTTTCTTCCTTGCCGTCTTTGCGAGCTTTCACTTTCACTTTGCAGGTTTTTCCGCTCGTGTCCACCGATTCGACGGCGGTGTTGGCGAGCACCCGGATGCCGCTTTTGGTGAAGACTTTGGTCAGCTCTTTTGAAATTTCAGGGTCTTCTCTCGGCACCAAACCTTGTTCGAGGAACTCGACGACAGTCACTTCCGTGCCGAGGGTATGATAAAAATAGGCGAACTCCACGCCGATTGCGCCTGCGCCGACGACGACCATTTTTTTAGGCTGCCGCTCCAACGACATGGCTTTGCGGTATTCGATGATTTTCGAGCCGTCAACTGGGATGTTCGGCAATTCCTTCGCTCTTGCCCCGGTGGCGAGGATGATGTGCTCGGCAGTGTATTCTGTCTTTTTGCCTTGAGCGTCAGTCACTTCTACTTTTTTGCCACGCAGCAATTTTGCATTGCCGTTGATGACGGTGATTTTGTTTTTCCGCATCAAAAACTGGACGCCTTTGCTCATTCCGTCCGCTACGTTGCGGCTGCGTTTGATGATGGCGTCGAAATCAGCCCTTGCATTTCCAGCCTCGATGCCGTAGTCAGCGGCGTGTTGGATGTACTCAAAAACCTGGGCGCTTTTCAGCAAAGCTTTGGTGGGAATGCAACCCCAGTTGAGGCAAATGCCGCCGAGCGATTCCCGCTCGATGACGGCGACGTTCAAGCCCAGTTGCGCCGCCCGAATGGCAGCCACGTAGCCGCCGGGGCCCGAGCCGATGACGATTAAATCGTGATTCAAGTTCATATCGAGATTTGGATTGTTGGTGAATGGTGAAAATCGCCTAAACGGAAGAGAACCAACAAGTTCGGAAGGAAACCGCTCCCGCAAAAGCGGCGCAAAGATGAAAAAAAGGGTTGCAAGTTCAGGAGACCAGAATCCCCTATAAAAAAAAAGTCCTGCCACAACGTTATGCGACAGGAGCCTATCTAACTTACTGATACTATAGACAAAAGGATGATTAAAAAAGCGCCGCAAAGTACAACGATTAGAAAATTTTGCAATACACAAATTCCTAATGGTCTGAACTTTTTACGAAACGGTAGGCAATTCTAAAGCTACAACAACTACCTCTCACTACCGCCGCTTTTTTGGACTCGTGATACGCCGAATGGTGCATGGATGTTTCAAGGAAGATAAAAGATGGGCGAACGATTGCTTCCGATTGTGCTTGGCAAGGTAGTCACCCAAGCCGCTTGGAGGCAAGAATTTTCTGGCGAAAGTTTCCACCGGGCAGCGCTTTCACCTATTTGAGTATCTTATTAAAACGCCTAAAAATCAACGATTTACAAGATTTTCATTCACTGATTCAAACAGATTTGAATGGGAAACACCTTGATTTTCAGCGCAGGTGAATGTGGAAAACCGTGTGGAGAATTTTTTGCGCAAAAGGCGATTTAAACTTTCTGAGAAATGAAACTCACGGAGGGAAAATGGACTGTTCGGGGAGACAATGAGGGATTTCCTTTTCCCAATCCTGATTCGCTACCTTGCGCCGGTTCGTACCAAATATTTCCTTTTACCTTCCCAGGATTTCGGGATAAATCTTTCTTTCTACCTGATAATGAATAACATACTCATACTTGGCGCAGGGCGCTCCGCCAGCGCACTTATTAAATACGTGTTGCAGGGAGCAAGAGAACACCACTGGTTTGTCACTGTCGCCGACGCCGACCCGCAACTTGCGGCGAAGAAAGTCGGTGAGCACCCCAACGGGCGGGGAATCTGGCTCGACGTTGCAAAAATCAACGAGCGCCGGGAACATATCGGCAGGGCGGATTTGGTGATTTCGCTGCTGCCGCCGCACCTGCACATCGAGGTTGCGAAGGATTGCATCGCCTTGCGCAAGCACCTCATCACTGCCTCCTACGTGTCGAAAGACATCTACAAACTGAGCGACGAATTCCGCAATAACGAACTGATTTTCATGGGTGAATTGGGTCTCGACCCTGGCATTGACCACATGTCGGCAATGCAGAAAATTGATGAAATCAAGGCGAGGGGTGGCAAAATCACTGCCTTCCGTTCCAACGCCGGCGGCTTGCTGGCGCTGGATTGTCTGGAAAAAAATCCCTGGCGCTACAAATTCACCTGGAACCCTCGCAACGTCGTGACCGCTGGGCAGGGCACTGCCCAGTTTTTGGAAAACGGCAAGTTCAAATACATCCCGTACAACCGCCTTTTCAAAGAATACCGCCTCATCGAAGTGCCCGGCTACCCCGAACAATTTGAAGTTTACGCAAATCGAGACGCCTTGCTTTACCGGGAAGCCTACGGTTTGGGCGACATCCCGACGTTGTTTCGGGGCACGATTCGCTACCGGGGATTTTGCGATGCCTGGAATGCGCTGGATCGGGAGGCGCGTGCCCGGTGGA
>CAZHLB010000914.1:0-2924 GCA_964533005.1 uncultured Saprospiraceae bacterium | reverse complement strand
CGACGCAAGCGGCGTGAACGCCGCACCCCAGGACAGCCTGAAGGCTGTGCTACCGGTGACCACCGCTCATCGTTCATTTTCGCACGGCTCTCATCCGTTGCCGGACATTTTTTCCTTGCAAAGTTTCCTTCCGTTTTTATTTAAATCCCTGACTTTCAACCGCTTCCTTCACTGGCACATCCCTTGAACCGTTGCCTAAAAAAAACAACCATGTTCCTCAACAATCTCAAATTCGGCTGGCGCAACCTGCGCAAAAACAAAATTTACACCTTCATCAACGTCCTCGGTCTGACGGCGGGCATCGCTGCGGTGTTGCTCATTTACCAGGTGGTGAGCTACGAACTGAGCTTCAACCAGAACTTCAAAAACTACGACCGCATCGTGCGGGTGGTGAGTATGAGCAAAGATGCGGAGGGCAGTGAAAGTCCTAACGTTTGTGTGCCAGTGCCTGCCGGAGAAGCTTTGGTCAGCACGATTTCGCAGTTTGAAAAGAAAAGCCGCATCAAAGAAGTGTGGGCAACGCTCACCGTTGCCAATCCTGCGGGTGGCGCTCCGCTGAAAAAATTCAGCACCTCGGACGAGGAGACAGCCTTTTTCGTGGAACCTGATTTCTTCCAAATCTTTGATTTGCAGTGGCTTGCAGGCGACCCGGCGTCGGCGGTGAACGAGCCGAATACCATCGTGCTGACCAAAAGCTGGGCGGAAAAATGCTTCGACAACTGGCAAAATGCCATCGGGAAAACTGTCTTGATTGACAATATCTATCCCGTCCAGGTGACCGGCGTGGTGGAAAACCTGCCCGACAACTGCGACTTCACGATGCCTTTCCTGATTTCCTACGCCACCATCAAGGGCAAGGAGCGGTATTTTTTCCAGGGCGATGCCGATTGGGACAGTTGCAGTTCCAATGACCAGGTCTTTGCCATGTTGTTCGACCCTTCACAAATGCCTGCCGCCAGTGCTGCCGTCGGGAAAATTGGCGAGAAAGAATACGCAGATAAAAACGGCAAGCAACACCGTTTCCACCAACTACAGCCTTTGTCGGGACTGCATTACGACGACCGCTACAATAATTCCGGGACGCACATTATTCCCAAAAGCAGACTGAAAGTGCTGTCGTCCATCGGCATTTTGATTTTGGTGCTGGCTTGTTTCAATTTTATCAACCTCGCCACCGCCCAGGCTTCGCTGCGGGCGAAGGAAGTTGGCGTCAGAAAAACGCTGGGCGGAAGGCGTGGGCAATTGGTCAGCCAATTCATGAGCGAGACGGGCATCATCGTGCTGATTTCCGTCCTGCTTGGCGCAAACCTCGCCGCCATCGCCGCACCATTGCTCAAGTTTGTTTCCCACGTACCGGCAACGGCAGTTTTCATGTCCAGCCCCATGATTTGGTTGTTTTTGGCGGCGACGGCGGTGGTCGTCACTTTGCTGGCAGGGCTGTATCCGTCGCTGGCGCTGGCAGGTTTTGAGCCGGTGAAAGCGTTGCGAAGCAATGCCAGCAAAAGCCTGAGCGGCGGAGCGGGGTTGCGCAAGTCGCTGGTTGTGTTGCAGTTCGTGATTGCTCAAGGTTTGATTATCGGCGCCATTATCAACATCCTGCAACTCGACTACATCCGCAACCAGGACTTGGGCTTCAAAGAAGACCTCGTCTATACCTTCGGTTTTGGCTCGGATAGCCTCACCATGGCCCGGCAGACGGCGCTCAAACAAAGCTTGCTGAAAATTCCCTCAGTGGAGTCGGTCAGTTTCAGCAGCGACCAGCCATTTTCGGGAAATACCTGGGGCTCCAACTTCCGCTACTCAACCCGCCCGGAGGACGAACCGTACAGCACCTCCTTGAAATTTACCGACGAAAAATACCAGGAAACCTATGGCATCAAGCTGCTGGCGGGCAGGTGGCTCGCCCCTGCCGACACCATGCGGGAGGTAGTGCTCAACCAAACCATGCTGAAAAAACTTGGCGTGAACGAGCCGAAGAATGCCATTGGAGAGACCTTCCTCCTCTGGGGCAGCCGCCGCCTGAAAATTGTGGGCGTGGCGGAGGATTTCCACACGCATTCTTTCCGGGAGGAACATCTGCCGCTGACGATGACTACTGACAAGCAGCTTTACTGGGCGGCAGGCGTAAAAATCCGTCCCGGCGACATCCCCGCCACCACTGCCGCCATCCAATCCGCCTTCGACCAGGTGCTGCCGGAGCAAGTATTCAACGGGGAGTTTTTGGATGAAAACATCGCCGCTTTTTACGAAGACGACCGTCGGCTTTCCGCCACCTGCAAGGGTTTCGGGCTGCTTGCTATCCTGATTTCCTGCCTCGGCTTGTTTGGCTTGGCGACTCATGCGGCGGCGCAGCGGGTGAAAGAAATCGGCATCCGCAAAGTATTGGGCGCAACGACGGCTGGCATCGTCAGCCTGCTCTCGAAGGATTTCCTGAAACTGGTCGTCGTGTCGCTGGTGATTGCCTCGCCGCTCGCCTGGATTTTGATGAATAAATGGCTGGATGATTTTGTGTTTCGCATTGACATTCCCTGGCACGTGTTTGTGCTGGCGGGGGTGCTGGCGGTGGCGGTGGCGTTTTTGACGGTGAGTTGGCAGAGTTTGAAGGCGGCGCTGGCGAACCCGGTGAAGTCGTTGCGGTCTGAGTGAGTCAGAAATTCCAAGCATTTCTTGCCAGCGAGGTATTTTCAGGTTCGATGCGCCATTTTAATGCCCTTTTGAGCAGAAATCGAACCTGCGTTTTCAATTGCCCTTGATGAGGAATACCTCGAATATGGCTATGAGCCCTATTGCCGGGCAAAGGCGCATGAACAACTTCCAAAGCAGGAATTGCCCTAATTGCGCCTACTTGAAATTGTATTAGTGAAATACCTTTAATAAAATAGACCAGATTCCTTCGAGCGGCGGGGTTTTGAACCCCGCATTTC
>CAZHLB010000913.1:0-2928 GCA_964533005.1 uncultured Saprospiraceae bacterium | reverse complement strand
ACAAGGGGTATTTGCAGGTGAGACGATGATGGAAATTGGGGAAATTGGGAAATTGGGAAATTGAATTTCTCAATTTCTAATTTCCTCTTTGATAGTCGGGGTGGGGGAGCGTGCGCTCTTCCGCCTTTTTTTTTTGAATTAGGATGAGTGGGATGGAAAAGGATATTAAGGATAATCGAGCGGTTCGGGTTGTTTTTTATGCGAGGTTTCCATCGGCGCTGCGTTTTTTAATTTCCTGGATGACATCCTTGACAAACTTGAGGTCTCGTTTTATGAAATGAGCGATTTTCGGCGCAGAGATGCCGCCTTCGTACATTTTTACGATGGTTTCTTTGTCCTTTTCATCAAGCACTTCTTTGTAAAGTTTACCATCGAAAATAACGCGCTGGTAAAACTTGACCATGACTGACTCCGGGTGCGTTTCGATTAATGGCTTCATTTCTATCTCGAGTATTTGATTGAACTCTGCTTGAAAAATGAGCTCATCATTTTTCGGCAGAGCGATGGTAAAGTCCACAAAGTTAAGTAGCTGCTCCGTCAAATTTTTGAACGGGCTTTCAAGGCACAACCGCATCAACCGCAGTTTGGTTTTGCGCCGATGCTCCGCCTGATTTTTCGTTTTCAGGTTCTCCAGCAAGGCAAGAATTACCAGCGCCATCGGGTTGGTTTGGGCGTCTTCCAGCAATTTTTCCCGGTCTTGTTTTCTGACGAAATAGGCGTTGAAGCGGTGAATGTTGACCGTGCCCTCGAAACTTTCCCGGTGGCGGGTGGGCTGCGGCGGCACGGTTTCGCCGATGTAAATGACCAACTGCGTGATGCCTGCCTCGAGGTGGAGGTCACGCAGGCGGTAGTAGCGTTTGAACTGTTGCTGCTTGAAAGGTGCATCGTCGCCGCCGTGCGCTTCGACGTGGATGAGGACGAATTGCGGCTTGCCGTCTTTGGTGTGGTAGCCGAAGAGTTTGTCGCCGGTGGTCGTGCCTGCTTTTTTGCCGTCGGCGGAAATTTTTTGAAGCTCTTTGTCTCGGCTGGGCGCTTTTTCGGGAAAGTCAAGCCGTTCGGATAGGCTCGGAAAAAAATAGCGCATGAAATACTCATGCATCACTTCGATGATTCGCTTGATGTTGGCGTCGAAGTCGGAATCGGGCAGGTCATTTTCGTTCATTGTTGTGTAGTTTCTCAGCACAAACTTGAAAAGTTTTCTGCCCAAACTTTTAAAAAAATCCTCCTCGCTGAAATCCGCTCCTCCCGTCCCTTCGTATAAGTTAAAACAGCACCTCCGAAACCATTCCAACCCAACCTGCGAGCCTTTCGGAGCAATCAAAAATCGAGGCTTGCCAAACGCAACTACGCACCCGTTTTCCACTGATTTATTTGACGACAAATTGCTTGGCTGCACCGCCCCTCGCAGCAAGTACATGAGGCTTTTCCCAAACGAATTCTGATTGGTTCTCGCCATGCCCAGACCAGTCAGCACTTGAAGTGCTGACTGGTCTCAATTCTGAAAAATAAGACGGAGGTCTGCCTTCCGGAGACTTGCTTTTTTGGCAATGGCTGCGGCAGCGGCACCGGGTTGTTTTATTCACCAATTTCATTTTTATCAAAATCAGTTTGAACTATGAATTCAATCTATGTGCATCTCGCCAAGAACAGGTTGGGGCAATGGCTGTTGCCGCTTTTCCTGTTGACACTCAGCACTTTGAGCTTCGCTTCCAGCCACCGGGAAGCCCCGCTCATCGCTTTCGACCCGTTGGCTGACAACGTGGACGTGTATGCTTTCCGCAGTCCCGACAATCCGAACATGGTGACGCTGATTGCGACTTACGTGCCGCTGCAAGCGCCGCACGGGGGCCCCACTTACTTCAATTTCGGCGAAAACATTCGCTACGAAATTCACGTGGACAACAACGCCGCCATCCCCGGCGACGAGATTACCTACCGCTTCACGTTCACCCTGACCAACCAAGACCCGACCACGTTTTTCAACATCCGCCTCGGTCAGCAAAACCAAAAGACGACTTACAAGCTGGAAAAAAGCACCGACGGCGGCGTCACCTTCACGACCATCGTGACCAACGGCATCGTGCCGCCGAACAACATCGGGGTGCGCTCCATCACTTCGCCGGTGGGTTTGAACACGACTTACGATGCTTTGATGTCGAGCGCCATCATGACTGCCAGCACTGGGGAAAAGGTGTTTGCGGGGCCCACCGACGACCCCTTCTACGTTGACCTCGGCGGCGTTTTCGACTTGGGCAACTTGCCTCGCCAGCCCGGAACGCCCAGCTCGAAGCCTCGTGACGGCGTCGGCTGCATGAACGTTCATGCGTTGGTGCTTCAAGTGCCGATTTCGATGTTGCTGAAGGCGGGCGCACCTGCCACCCCGGTTGACATTCTCGACCCGAACTACGTCATCGGCGTTTGGGCGAGCGCCAGCCGCCCCGCCCTTCGCACCTTGAACACGGGCGGGACGCAATCGCACTCCGGCGACTGGATTCAGGTTTCCCGCCTGGGCATGCCGCTGACCAACGAGGTGTTGATTCCGATTGGCATGAAAGACTACTGGAATTCCATCACGCCTTACGACGAGCTGGCGGAAACCACGCTCGACGGCTTTTTTCACAATCCGGAACCTGCACTGTACATGGACGATGCCGAATTTGGCGGAGCGATTCCGGCACTCTCTGCCTTGCGTGTCCAGCGCAATTCATTGGGAATGTTTGACTTCGGAAACGGGGAAAACGGGTTGTTTGCGCTGAAAGGAACCGCTGCCGTGGCAGGCACTGCATTGGACGACGCCGTTTTCGGCACCTTGCTACTGCCTGGTGCCGGTTTGCCTCGCTCGGTAGATATGTGGCCCATTTTCCAAACAGGCGTTCCGAATGTGAGACCGTATCAATTGGCAACCGGCAAAGGCGGCGACCCATTGGC
>CAZHLB010000912.1:0-2933 GCA_964533005.1 uncultured Saprospiraceae bacterium | reverse complement strand
TCAAGTCTTGAAGCGCCCCGTTCACGTTCACAATTTCAATGGGAGTAGGAGCGCCAACAATCGCAACCGGAGTGGACGCAACCGACAAGTCTTGGAATCGAATGGCAAAAATTGCCGAGCAATTTGGAACCGTGATGCCATTCGTTGTAAAGTCTATCCAGGAAAAGGTGAGTTTGCCGGAACTGGTTTGAGTAACTCCAAAACTTGAGGTAGCTAAATCAGGCAAATTGAAATTTTCAACGCCGGCATACGCCAGCTCGGCAGGGTTCCACTGCATGGTGTATTGCATGGAAATGATGTCGGTAAAATTGGCAACGACCACGTGCGCCGTCACCTGGTCGCCATTTTGAGAGGTGGCAATCGCAAAATCCACCTGGGATTTTGCGGCAAATGGCAAGGCAAAAAGCATCGCCCAGCAAGCAAAGCGGCGGAGCGAATTGGGCGTGGGAAAGGATATTCTCTTCATGGGCTGTTAGTTTTTACTGTTCATGAATTGGACGGTACAAAAGTGTTGAAGCACATCGGGAGCGGCAAGAACAAAAAATGAGGTTTGTAAAATGAGAGGTTTTGAGATTTAAAAACAAAATGCAGCAGTGGGAAGGGTTTCGGGTTTAGCTTTGTCTTGCAGACAAAAATTTTTGTTGAAAAAAAAAGCCAAACTTGAAATCGCCTGAATTTTGTCAAGACTATCTTCCCGTCTATTTTTGAGGGAAAAATTAGCAAGCCAATGGGAATGTCGAATGAATATATCCAGTCGCAAACGCTGACAGAGGTGTCGGAAAATATTTTTGTCACCTCCTCCAATGATGCAGGCGTTCCGCCGGGCAAGGAATACCGTGTTTTTCGCAAGAATCGGAAGCCGTTCGTTTACAACAAGTACGGCGATAAAACACCGCTGGATTTGCACACAATGCAGTGGGAATCAAGAGACAAAGTCGTGATGATTGTCAAAGTGATTTCTTCCAGGTTGGGTAGCCTGAAACCAGGAGATATTCTCCGGGTGTACGACGATGCAAAAAATGATGAACGGTACGTCCTCGACGCCAACCATGAAATGGTGCTTTTTGACAAAAACATCTTCACCTGGGAAGTCCTATGATACCTTTTCTATTGCTGCAAATCTTGCTTTCTGCCGGAAAAGCTGCCGTCGTTGTTGGTGGAATCATCGTGCTTGCTAAGGTTTGGGAAAAACTAAGACCTGTCATCATTGCCAAGTCGAAGGAAGGCACTGAGTATTTTTTTGGAGTTTCCCACTCGACCAAGCGAAAAAACATGAAACCATTGACGCAAGATGGGATTGAAGGACTTGAAGTTGAAGACAACACTTGCTTTGGATTGTGCAATAAACCATCTGAGGTAAAAACGCAAATCGGCACTATCACCGAGGAAAAAGCTGCCGAACTCATCAACAGCTTGCCCAAAAAGAAAAAAGCCAAAGTCGAAAAGCGAAAGAAAAGCTGAAACGACCTCGCCATGCAAGACACCCGCCTTTTTTCATTTCTCGCCACCCTCTCCAAATCCGAGCGCCGGGAGCTTCGCAAATTCATAGCCTCGCCATTTTTCAACCAGCGCCAAGACGTGATTGACCTGCTCGATTTCATCGCCGAGCAAGAACTCCTGCTCAACCAAACTCCCGCCAAACAGGAAATCTTCGCCAAACTCTACGGCAACCACCTGCCCTTCGACGACCACCGGGTGCGCATGGCAATGAGTTTCCTGACCCGGCTCATCGAGCAATTCCTGGCGCACAAGGCTTTTTTTCAAGATGAAATCAAGGTGAAAACCAAGCTGGCGGAGGCGCTTCACCAGCGAAACCAGCCCAAACATTTCGAGCGGCTGGTGCGGGAAACCAAAGCCAGCCTGCAAGCCTCGCCCTGGCGCAACGCCGATTTTTTCGACAATGAATTTCAAATTCAACTGCTCGAATATCGCCACGACGCCACGCTCCGCCGCACCGCCGGGCAGGATTTGCAAGCCCTCGCCGACCAGTCCGACCTCGCTTTTTTTGCCCAAAAACTGCGGCTGACTTGCATGTTGCTGACCCACCAGGCGGTTTTCAAAACGGACTTGCGCTTTGGTTTGCTCGATGAAATCCTCGCCTACGTGCAGGCAAAAGGCTGGCTCGAATTGCCTGCCATCGCCGTCTATTTTCACTGCTACCACGCGCTGACGCAGCCTCATGAAGCCCAGCATTTCCTGCATTTCAAAAGATGCCTGACGGAGCAGGATGAGCAATTTCCGCCTGCGGAAATCACCGACTTGTACCTGTTAGCCATCAATTTTTGCATCAAACGCTACAATGAAGGCAGCCACGAATACCTGCGGGACGAACTGGATTTGTACAAGGAAGGCTTGCGCAAAAATTACTTCCTGCAAAACGGCGCTCTCAGCCGCTTCACCTTCCGAAACATCGTGACGGTGGGGCTGGTGATGCAGGAATTTGAATGGGTGGAAAATTTCATTCGTACTTTTTCGGAGCGGCTGGAGCCGCAGTTTCGGGAGAGCATGGTCAGCTTCAACCTGGCGAGGCTGGAATTTGAGCGGCGCAATTTTTCAGCCGCCCTGCAATTGCTGCAAAAATCGGAGTACGAAGACTTGCTGCTGAACCTCGCCGCCAAGTCGGTGATGCTGAAAATTTTTTACGAATTGGATGAGTTCGACGCCCTCGCCTCGCATTTGGAAGCCATGCGGATGTTCATCCGCCGCCAGAAAAACAAGGTTTATCAGAGCGAAAACTACTTGAACACGATTGCTTTTACCAAGAAACTGATGGAAGTGAAGGCTTCGGACAAGGCAGGAATTGCGGCGCTGCGGCAGGAAATCGGGGAAGCAAAAAATGTGGCGGAGCGGCAGTGGCTTTTAGCGCAAGTGGCTGAATATCAGAAGGGAGAGGGATGATTTTTGGAGAAAAATTTTTCTCCAAAAATCATCCC
>CAZHLB010000911.1:0-2933 GCA_964533005.1 uncultured Saprospiraceae bacterium | reverse complement strand
TCATCGTTCGCTTTTTGAAGGATTGGCAACCCGAAGCGGGAGCGGCGTCGAGCGGTTTTCTGAAAATGGCGCTGCTGTCATTCGTGCTTTCCTCGCTGGCTCCTTTTGCCATTCCATTCATCCAGATTTTTGGCGGCGGCAACCCGGTTTGGATGAAAACAGCCATCCATTTTTACCTGCATTTTCAGTACAACGGGTGGTTCATTTTCGCTTTGCTTGCTTTGTTTCTGAAAGGACTGGAAAGTTGCGGGGTGCAGTTTTCAAGCAAGTGCGCCCGATGGCTTTTGGCTGCTTTGACATTGGCACTTTTGCCCACGTTTTTTGCCAATCTCACCTTTTTTGAATTTTCGCCTGCGGCAAATGGCGGGATGCTCGCAACGGCGGCAATTCAATCGGGAATGACGCTGGTTTTCCTGGTTCATATTTTTCGAAAAAACAGCCTGACGGTATTGGCTTTCAATGGTTTACAAAAATTCTTTCTCGGCTTTTCGCTGGTTTGCCTTTGGCTGAAAATGGCTTGCCAAGTGCTGGCGTTGGTGCCTGGCGCAGGTTCTTTTTTTGATTTGACAAATCCCTACCTGACGCTCGGCTACCTGCATCTTTTGTTTTTGGGCAGCGTCACGACCTTCCTTTTTTGGTTGTTTTCGAAAGAAACGGCAGGTAGATGGAGCGGCAAAATGGCAGGCGCAGGCGGTGGGATTTTTCTGGTCGGATTTGTCGGGTCGGAGGCGGCGCTTTTCCTGGCGGGGCTGGGTTTCGTGCTGCAAAATTTACCCGCCATGTTGTTTGCTTTTTCCGTGTGTTTGCTGGCGGGGACGGGCATTTTGACTTGGACGTTTTCCCGCAAAGGGCGCAAAGGAGCTAAGTCCGCTAAGTTTGACTTGGCGGACTTGGCTCCTTTGCACCCTTTGCGGGAGACTAATTTGCAATCATGACCAACGCAAAAAAAGACCTCGAAACGAGGCAAGACATATCCTTTCTGGTGCGCACTTTTTACGCAAAAGTGCGGCAGGACGAGATGCTTGGCGGCATCTTCAACACCATCATCCAAGACTGGGAATCGCACCTGGAAAAGTTGACCGATTTCTGGGAAGGCAACCTGCGCCTGTTCACAAAAACCCGTTTCGAAGGCGACCCGAAAACGGCGCACAACCAAGTAGACGAAGCCATGAATGGCACCATCACGATGGAGCATTTTGGCAGGTGGCTGAACCTCTGGATTGAAACAATTGACGAGCATTTCGAGGGAGAAACGGCGCAGCTTGCCAAGAACCAGGCGAGGAAAATGGCGACGTTTCTGTATCTGAAGATTTTTGAGAACCGAATGCAAGCCCAAAGCTGACAGGTGGAAAACAACCTTTTTGAGGGAGAAAAAATGAAATTTTTTCTCCCTCAAAAAGGTCGTTTTCCACCTGTCAGCTTTAAGCCAAACTTTTGACAATGAACAAGTTCCTGCTTAAAAAATACGACATCCCCGCTCCCCGGTACACCAGTTACCCGACCGTCCCGTACTGGCAAACGGAGCATTTCGAAGAAAAAACCTGGGTGGAAAAAGTGCAAAAATCCTTTGCCAACTCGCCGGAGGTTAGCCTGTACATCCACCTGCCATTTTGCGAGCGGCTTTGTACCTATTGCGGCTGCAACAAGCGCATCACCAAAAACCATTCGGTGGAGCAGCCCTACATCGAGTCGGTTTTGAAGGAATGGCAGCTTTACCTCGACATTTTGCCGGGCAAGCCGGTGCTGCGGGAAATTCACCTGGGCGGCGGGACGCCTACTTTTTTCAGCCCGCAACACCTGGAACGGCTGATGAAAGGCATTTTCGCCGGGGCGGAAATTTCGCCGGAACATGAATTTGGCTTCGAGGCGCACCCCGCCAGCACGACTTTCGAGCACCTGGAAACTTTGCACCGCCTCGGTTTCCGCCGCCTGAGCATTGGCGTTCAGGATTTTGACTCCGAAATCCTGCGCATCATTAACCGCCTGCAAACTTTTGAGGACGTCCACCGGGTCACCTGGGAGGCTCGGTCGCTCGGCTACACCAGCCTGAACTATGACCTGATTTTTGGCTTGCCGCTCCAAACGCCTAAAAATATCGAAGACAACATGGAGAAAATCAGGCAGTTGCGTCCCGACCGGATTGCATTTTACAGCTACGCTCACGTTCCCTGGATTAAGCCCAGCCAACGTGCCTATTCGGAAGCCGACCTGCCGATGGGCGAGGAAAAACGGCAACTTTATGAGTTGGGCAGGGAGCTTTTGGAAAGCGCAGGTTACCGGGAAATCGGCATGGATCACTTCGCTTTGCCCACCGACAGCCTATGCCGGGCGATGGAAAACGGCTCGTTGCATCGGAATTTCATGGGCTATACTTCGCAGTTCACCAGCCTTTCAATTGCGCTTGGCGCTTCGTCCATCGGCGACACCTGGGATGCTTTTGCGCAAAATGAAAAAGAGGTGGAAACGTGGTCGAAGCTGATTGACGAAGGGCATTTCCCAATTTTCAGAGGACACCTGCTCGACCGGGAAGACCAGGTGCTGCGCCGCCACGTCCTGAACGTGATGTGCCGCAATGAAACAAGCTGGGAAGATGCTGAATTTCAATGCGATGCGCTGTACGAAGGCTTGGAAAGGCTGGCGGAAATGGAGATGGATGGACTGGTGGAAATCGAGCCTTTTCGCCTGAAAGTCACCGATGCGGGGCGGGCTTTTTTGCGGAATATTTGCCTGGCTTTGGATGCCCGGTATTGGCGGAAGCAACCGGAAGGTCAACTATTTAGCCAGGCAGTTTGACCTGTTTTATCAGACTCTTTTTCGATTAAATGATTGATGATTACATGATTACATGATTGTTGATGGAAAGTCAGATGGTCAGATGTACGATGACTCAGGACATCGCACATCTGACCATCTGCCATTCCATCAACAATCAT
>CAZHLB010000910.1:0-2936 GCA_964533005.1 uncultured Saprospiraceae bacterium | reverse complement strand
GTGGAAAATCCCTTTTTGAGAGAAAAAAAAATTTCATTTTTTTTCTCTCAAAAAGGGATTTTCCACCTGTCAGCTTTAGGCAGAATCACTTGTGCTTTTTCTCCCCGGCATACATTTTCTCGCCTGCCTCGATGGCAATTTCGAGCGTATTTTCCTGCGGCGGAATCGGGCAACTATAGCCGTCCGAGTAGCTGCACCAGGGGTTGTAACATTTGTTGAAATCAAGCACTGGGCTTTCCGCCTCCACGTCGGCGACCTCCATATCAATGTATCTGCCGCCGCCATACGTCTCCTCGCCGCTCGTCAAATCCCGGAAAGGCAGGAACAGGTGATTGGCATATTGCGGCACGTTGCGGCTCGCAAGGTTTTGATAGACAGCAAGTTTATGTTTTTTCCCTTCCCATTCGAAAGTCAGTACACCATATTTCACGAAGGATTTAGTGATACCGCTCGAAGTCGGCACGTCGAAAGGCTTTTCATCTGGCGTCCGCTCGAATTTGCAGGCGAGGCGAAAGCGGGCGTCCGGCTCGTAAAAACGCAGGTTAGCGATGTCGTCCGGCGTTATTGGAGTGCGGGGGTTGTTCAGCAAATCGCCCAGGTGGGTTTTGCGCCAGGCGAAGATTTCGGCGGAATAAGTTGACTCGTTTTGGGCTTGCAAAGCCTGCCCGGCGAGGATGAAAAAAGAAGATAAAAGAATGAATTTCATGCGATTAGATAGGCTAATGATTGGAGAATAACCTTTCCGAAAGTTTGAAACTTTCGGAAAGGTTGACGCTCGTCCGGCGGAAAATAACCTTTCCGAAAGTTTCAAACTTTCGGAAAGGTTGACCCCCCCGCAAAACGGGGAAGAAAAAACAAGAAGCGAATCTGCCGCTTATTTTAACTCGAATATCCCTTCGCCTGCCTTGTGCCCCTTGTTATAGACCTCCACTTTATACTTGCCCTTTTGAAAATTACCGAGGTTGGGATCCCAATTGAAGCAGACGTCGGCTTGGTCGTTGTTGTAATCGTATTCCGCCAGGTGGGTGTAGCGCATTTCTTCGCCCGTTTTTTTATCCACAATTACGCCGGAGCCAAGTTGGTCAATCGCCATTGTCTCGCCCAGCGGGCTGATGATGCGCACAAAAAATCGCTCGATGCCGGAGCGGGCGACTTCGTTGGCAGTGGTCTGGAAGCAGATTTTCAACTGGTCAACGTTCTTGGCGTACTTCTTTTTCACGGTTTTACCGCTCGAACGCTCCTTCAATGGAGTGACCTGGACGTTTTGAATTTTGATGACGGAAGCCAGGTTGACGGTTGATTCCAGCACCTGTTTATCTGAGGTAAGTTGTTCTTTTTCAGCAGAAAGCGAGGCTTTTTCACCCTCCAATGTTGCCGTGCGGACGTTGGCGCTGTCGAGGGTTTGGGACAGGGCTTGGGTTCTTTCTTCGAGTTGCTGTTTGGCAGTGAGCAGTTGTAGATTTTCTTCTTTTAACCGCTGATTTTCAGCCAGATAGCCCTGCACCTGCACCCGGAGATTTTGCATTTCCGACTGCGCTTTGCCCAATTCCTTCCCGGTGCGAATCAATTCGGAAATCCGCTCTTTTTGCTGGCGCAACTCTTCCTTTTGCCGGTCAATCATGCTGTTCAATTCCGTGTTGCTGCCCCGCATTTCTTCCAGTTCACTGAGTGCCTCCTGGTACTGTTTTTCAAGCTCGATTTGCAGCTTGTTCGCCTCGTCCAACTCGGTGGATTTTTCCGAAATGACCCTGTCCTGGCTGTACTTATTGTACAGCAAAAAAGCATTGACCGCCAGCAAAGCGACAATGATAACTGCCGCAATAATGAGAATTCGCTGGCTGGATGATTGGTTGGTTGCCATGTCGTTTGATTTAGTATTAAGCCAAAATTCGTGTAGTTCAATCCGCTCAAAACCGGGCGGAACGAGGCAAAGTTAGAAGAATATCGTTCCGCTCCTTTCCTGCCATTCCACTGGATTGGCAGCTTTCCCGCCAATTTTTACCTTCGGGCGAAATTAGAGAGGTGAGAGAGTGAGAGGGGTGAGAGGGGTGAGAAATGCCCCTTTTCACCTTTCTCACCCTCTCACCTCTCTCACTTCTCTCACCTCTGAAATTATGATTGAACTGATTGACATTGCCAACGTGCTTTTCCTCGACCTCGAGTGCGTGTCGGCGCAAGCGACGTACGAAGAGTTGGACGAAACTTTCCAGGAACTCTGGCACCACAAAAGCGCCACCCTGCTCAAAAAACCGGCGGAGGAAGCCACCCACGAGGAGGTGGAATTGATGTACCAAAACCGGGCTGCCATCTACGCCGAGTTCGGCAAAATCATCTGCATTTCGGTCGGCATCGTCATCCGGGACAGCGATAAACGACTGAAAGTCAGGCTGAAATCTTTCGCACACCACGACGAGGCGCAATTGCTCAAAGACTTTTGCAACCTGCTCAACCAATATTACAGCGACCCGAACCGCCATTTTCTCTGCGGTCACAACATCAAGGAATTCGACATTCCGTACCTCTGCCGCCGCATGGTCGTGCACCAGATTGCTTTCCCCGCCGTCCTTCAATTGCACGGTAAAAAACCCTGGGAAACCAAGCACCTGCTTGACACGATGGAGCTTTGGAAATTCGGCGACAATAAAAATTACACGGGCATCAAAGTCCTTTCCGCCCTGCTCGGCTTCCCGTCGCCGAAGGACGACATGGACGGCAGCATGGTCGGCAAGGTTTATTGGGAGGAACAAGACCTCGACCGCATTTCGCATTATTGTGAAAAGGATGTGCTGGCGACGGTGCAACTACTGCTGCGATTTAAGCGGATTCCGATTTTGGAGGATGACCAGGTGATGCACGTGCGGTAGTCCATTTGGAGAGAGATTTTTGGGATGTTTCATCAACACGTTTTTTTCTTCAACACATAGTCACATGAGTTC
>CAZHLB010000909.1:0-2960 GCA_964533005.1 uncultured Saprospiraceae bacterium | reverse complement strand
AGATAACAAAAGCGACGTAGCCAGACGTGGACGGTTCCTCTCCGAGGATGACAAATGCGGTTCATGGCGACTCGGCGAGACAGCTAAATTTGAGATGGCTCATGGTAATTCAAGATTATGGCTATTGAAAAAAAAGCAGTTGTTGTCGGCGCAGGCTTGGTCGGCGCTCTTTGGTCGGTGATGCTCGCCAAGCGAGGCTATAGCGTGGACGTCTATGAACAGCGCCCAGATTTCCGCCAGGCTGGCTACATCGGCGGTCGCTCCATCAATCTCGCCTTGAGCGAACGTGGCTGGAAGGCAGTTGAAATTGCAGGCATCCGTGAAAAAATCGAAGCCGTCGCCATCCCGATGCCCGGCAGAATGATTCATGGGCTGGACGGAAAATTGACCTTTCAACCCTATGGCGAGCAGGGGCAAGCCATCTATTCTGTCTCTCGTGGCGGGTTGAATATCGAACTGGTGAACATCGCCGACGAGCACGAGCATGTGCGGTTTCACTTCATCCAACGCTGCCTCGGCGTTGACCTCGCCGATGGAATTTTGCGCTTCGAGGACACTCAAACAGGAGCGCAAACGGAAGTCGAAAACACCTTGATTTTCGGTACGGACGGCGCTTTTTCGGCGGTGCGCAGCAGCCTGCAACGCCTGCCTCGGTTCAACTATTCGCAGACCTACATCGAGCATGGTTACAAGGAACTTTGCATCCCGGCGCATGCTGACGGTAGCCACCGCATGGATATAAACGCTCTGCACATCTGGCCCCGCAAAAGCTTCATGCTCATTGCTTTGCCGAATGTGGACGGCAGTTTTACTTGCACTTTGTTCCTGCCTTTCGAGGGGGAAAATGCTTTTGAAAACCTGCTGACCGAAGCCCAGGTGAGCGCTTTTTTCAAAAAACATTTCCCCGACGCCGTGCCGCTGATGCCGGGTTTGCTCGAAGATTTTTTCGCCAATCCGACCTCCGCCTTGCACACCGTCCGCTGCCAGCCCTGGCATTTCCGCCATCGCATTTTGCTGCTCGGAGACGCCGCCCACGCCATCGTGCCATTTTTTTGGCAAGGCATGAACTGCGGTTTCGAGGACTGCACCATTTTGGATAGCCTGATGGACAAGTACGACGAGGATTGGGAAGCCATCATCGAGGAGTTCAACGCCAGCCGACCGGAGGATTCCAACGCCATCGCCGACCTCGCCCTGATGAATTTTGTGGAAATGCGGGACAAAGTCGGCGACCCGGATTTTTTGCTCTGGAAAAAAATCGAGGCGCACCTGCATGAGCGTTTTCCGCAGGAATTCCAGTCGGTTTATTCAATGGTGAGCTTCAGCCACGTGCCGTACAGCCAGGCGCTGGCGGAGATGGCGGCGCACGAGGAGCTTTTTCGGCGGGTGCTGGCAGTGCCGGGAATTCGGAAAAATTGGCAGGGGGAGGAAGTAGAAAGGGTTTTCAGGCAGTGGTTGGAGGAGAAAAATTGAGTGGATTTTATGCCTCGAATCGTTTCTTTGCGCCAACTGCCCAACCAGTCAAATTGCAATCCAATCATCTAACAATTAAGCAATTATGCCCATTTCCATAGTTTCCTACAACGTCAATGGCATCCGTGCCGCCGTCAACAAACGCTTCTACGAATGGCTGGCGGAAAACCATTTCGACGTCGTTTGCCTGCAAGAGACAAAAGCAATGTCTGAACAAGTTGACCTGGCGCCGCTCGAAGCCCTCGGCTACCGTCATCACTGGTTTTCGGCAGAAAAAAAAGGGTACAGCGGCGTCGCCACTTTTTCAAAAATTCAACCGGACTACGTGGCGCAAGGCTGCGGCATCGGAAAATACGACTGCGAAGGGCGCATCCTCCGCACCGACTTCGGCGACTGGACTTTGCTGAACTGCTACTTCCCTTCGGGAACGAGCGGCGAGTTGCGCCAGCAGGTGAAATATGAGTTCCTGGAAGACATTTATAACTGGGTCAATGAGTTGAAAAAAGAGCGCCCCAAACTCATCGTCGTCGGCGACTACAACATCGCTCACAATGAAATTGACATCCACGACCCGAAGGGGAATAAAAAAACTTCCGGCTTCCTGCCGGAGGAGCGAGCCTGGATGAGCAAGTGGTTTGGCAACGGCTTTGCCGATGCTTTTCGAGTGGTTCATCCTGAAAAAGTGGAGTATAGTTGGTGGAGCCAGCGCTTCAATTCGAGGGCAAAAAACAAAGGCTGGCGCATTGACTACCAGTCGGTTACAGAGAATTTAAAAGACAAGATTTTGGATGTGCGACACCTGGCGGACGTGGTTCATTCAGACCATTGCGCAGTTTGGATGAGCATTGATTTGTAGAGAAAATTAGCCCGGCATTGGAAAGCCGGGCTACGAATAGGAGCCAATTTTTTGATTTTGAAGTGGGGGGAAAACCAGGCTTTGCTCATCCTTTCGCAGTAATCCTTCACTTTCAAAATCTGTTGACAATGAAAACGAACCTGCTTTTTCTTCTCCTGCTGACTTGCTTCGCCGCTGAATTTTCACCGCTCCAAGCTATGTCTGCCAAAGCTGAACCCGCCCAGTTTGCAAGTGAAAAACTTGCAGCAAATCCTGCCGCTGCAAAGCATCTAAAAAAAGAAAATCGCTGGAAAAACCGCCTCTCCCGCCTGGAACGGAAGCTTCAAAAAATGCAAGACCGCCTTGCCCGCAGGGGAAATTCGCTCGGTGGCAAAATGAGCCTCGGCATCGTCGGGTTGTTCGTTTTGGTGCTGGGCGGGCTGTTTGTTTTGCTCGGTGTTGCCATTCCCATCGTGGGCATTTTATTCATCTTCATTGGCGGGATTGTGGCGCTGGTGGGCATTTTGCTGATGGCAATACTGGGTGGCATTTCGGTGGATACTTCGGATTCTTCCAGGTAGTTGTGTTACCCCGTGCCGCCAAACTCCAGTTTGGCGGAGGAAAACACACCGCCAAACTGGAGTTTGGCGGC
>CAZHLB010000908.1:0-2962 GCA_964533005.1 uncultured Saprospiraceae bacterium | reverse complement strand
GACGGTTCCTCTTCGAGGATGACAAAAGCGACTTAGAGCGACTCAGTCAGACGTGTTAAATGATTGCAACGAGGCAAAGAAAAACCCCGGCAGGAATTGAATCCTACCGGGGTTTTTTCATTCAAAACAAACTTGCAAATCCTCTATTTCTGGTCGTTTGGATTAGGATTTGGCTGGTCGGGATTAGGAGTTTTTGGAGTCTGGTTGTTCGGGTTGGGGTTAGTGGCAGGGGCGCTCCGGTTTTCGTCAGCCGCAGTCGCCATCAACTCGAAATACTGGTCGAGTTTGGGCAGGATGACAATTTCCGTGCGGCGGTTTTGGCTGCGCCCGGTTTCCGATTTGTCGTTGACTTTGGGCACGTAGTAGGATTTGCCGCCTGCGGTCAACCGTTCCGGCGCAACGCCATATTCTTCCTGCAACTCCCGCACCACGGCAATGGCTCGCTTGGCGCTCAAGTCCCAGTTGTCTTGGACACAACTGATGTTGGCAACCGGCACCTCATCGGTGTGACCTTCGACCAGCACCTCGAATTCCTTGTGGTCGTTGATGACTTTGGCAATTTTTGCCAGCACAGTGTCGGCTGTTTTGTTGATGCGGAAACTGCCGGAACGGAACAACAGCTTGTCTGACAGTGAAATATAGACCACGCCTTTGCGCACTTCCACGTCCACGTCGTCGTCGTCTATGTCAGCCAGGGAGCGGGTCAATTTCATAATCAACATCTGGTTCAGGCTGTCCTTGCGAGCCACCGAGCCTTTCAGGTCTCTGATGTAGGTGTTTTGCTCGTTAATCATTTCCAGTGATTTGCGGATGCTTTCCGCTCCCGCTTCGTCCACGATATCCATGTCTTCCAGACGCACCAGCAAATTGGTGTTGGTCTTGTGAACGCTGTCCAATTTGGACTGCAGTTGCGTGTACTGCTTGCGCTCCATCGCCAGTTCGCCACGACCCACTTCGACGTCGCTTTCCAGGGCTGCCACATTAGCTTGGCAACTGTCGTAATCGGTTTGCAATTCGTTCAGCGAGGCTTGCAACTGGTTCCTGTTGGTTTCCATTTCGGTGAATTTCTTCTTGCTGACGCAGGAACTTAGCAGCGCCAGACTGAGCAAGAGGACTGAAAACTTCTTCATTGGTTTGAATTTTTTGGTTAAAAAATGCCGGAGCAGTTGGCTTCGGGGCGAAGACAATGCTTGGCTATCAGAGGGTAGAACGACATTGGAAATTTGATGTTCAGACACGCCGAGGCAGGGCACTTTTCTTACACACCAGATGACAATTGGAACACGGATGACACGGATTGGGCGGATTGACACAGATTTTTCTTCCGTCAAATGAAAAATCCGTGTCAATCCGCCCAATCCGTGTCATCCGTGTTCCAATTACTGTCTCGTGCATGAGACTCAAAATCTGTCCACTATTCCTGTGGCTGAACAGCATCCGGATTCATCCAAAACACCTCCCAGGTATGCCCGTCCAAATCGTCGAAAGCCCTGCCGTACATGAAGCCCAAGTCCTCCGTCTCACGAGCTTCCTTGCCGCCAGCACGGAGCGCTTTTTCCATGATTTCATCCACCGCTACCTTGCTTTCGAAAGAAAGAGCGACGAGCACTTCGGTCGTTTTGGTGGCGTCTGAAATTTCCTTTTTGGTGAATAGCTTGAATTTGGGGTGGGTCAGCAGCATGGCGTAGATGTCTTCTGAAATCACCATGCAGGCGGCGGTTTCATCAGAAAATTGCGGGTTGAACGAGTAGCCGAGTTGCTTAAAAAAGTCCATGGACTTGTTCAGGTCTTGGACGGGGAGGTTGACAAAAATTTTGGTTGCCATGATTTTCTTGTTTTTAAATGATTTGAAAGCGACTGGAATGAAATGTCATTTCTTGAAGAAATGACATTGCTGCGCTCAATGTCTTGAAGGGTTTTGCGAGGAGGAATCCAAAAAAGCAGGCACCGCCGTTCTCAGCCATTCCGTCTGCATCATCACGCCGACGTGCGTGGTGGCAGGCAGCACGGCGAGCTGTGATTGTGGCAAACCGGCAAAATCTCCAACTACCCCGCCTCCAAACAAGCGGAACATTTCCACCGCATGTTCATGCCGGATGCCGTCCGAGTCGCCGATAATGATAAAAGTGGGTGGTTTTTTGGGCAACCGGACGAGCGCAGGCAACATGTCGAAAGGCTTGACGAACATTTCCTTCATCTTATTCACGAAGGCAGCCCAATGCTTCGGGTCGGGAGCAAGGCGGTCGTAGTCCATTTTTGGTGGCGAGCCTTCAAAAAGTTCCGGCGTGATGGTCGGATAGACGGCATGCACTTCGGGCAACCAGCCATCCGAATTGCTCGTAGCGGAGGCGATGATGAGTTTGCGAACCATCTCCGGGCGCTGAATCGCAACCTGGAAAGCAATCTCGCCGCCCATGCTATAGCCGAAAAAATCGGCGCTGTCAATTTTCAGGTATTCCAGCAGCGCAATCACGTCCTTGCCCATTGCCTCGATGGAAAAAGGGCGGTCAATGTCAGCCGTGCGGACATGGCCTTGCATCTCGGCAGCAATTACCTGCCTGTTTTTTGACCATTCAGGAATCAATTCGGCGAAAGAATTGATACCCGAAAATGCACCGTGCAACAGCACCAGCGGTCTGCCGGAACCATACATTTCGTAGTACATTTTCAACCCGTTGACAGGAGCGTAGCCGCTTTTGAAGGGCATTGCCGGTTGGTTCGTTGGCGTCTGTCCCGACAGCTTTTGCGTTCCGCAACCCAGCACAAAAAGAACTTTTGAGAGCAGCCAGAGAATGACGACGATGTTTCCTGTTTTCATGATTGCTTTCATGGATTTCCTTTTTCATTGGACTTTGGACACATTTGAGACGCGAGGAGGATGGGAACACGGATGACGCGGATTGGGCGGATTTACACGGATTTTCTATCCGTCGGTGGCGGAAAATAATCCGTGTAAATCCGC
>CAZHLB010000907.1:0-2962 GCA_964533005.1 uncultured Saprospiraceae bacterium | reverse complement strand
GACTCAGCCAGACTTGCTTGGGACGTAGAGGTTCCCTGCCGGGAATGACAAAAGGAGGCGAGCAAAACAAAACCAACTAACATGGAAACGAAACAACGACTACTGGCTTTAGACGTCTTCCGGGGGCTAACCGTCGCCTTCATGATTCTGGTCAACAACGCAGGCAGCCTGCCCACCGCCTACCCTGCCCTCCTTCACGCCAAGTGGCATGGCTGCACACCGACCGACCTGGTTTTTCCCTTTTTTCTTTTCATCGTGGGTATCGCCGTGACGTTTTCGCTGACGCAGCGCAAGGCTGCCGGGGAGAATGTCTATAAAAAAATCCTGCTGCGCACGGCGCTGATTGTCGGCATCGGCATTTTTCTGAACGGCGCTCCGGCATTCGATTTGGCGACCTGGCGCATCCCCGGCGTGTTGACTCGCATCGGCATCGTGTATGGCATCACGGCGCTGATTTTTATGCGCACCAATGCCCGGCAGCAATTTTGGATTGCCATCGCCTGCCTGCTCAGTTATTGGGCGCTGATGACGCTGATTCCCGTGCCGGGCTACGGCGTCGCCAGCCTGGAAGAAGGCAAAGATTTAGGCGCATGGATTGACCGCTCCATTTTTGGCAACCACCTGTATATGTGGACGAAAGTCTATGACCCGGAAGGTTTGCTGAGCACGATAACCTCGGTTGCGACCTGCCTGGCTGGCGTGCTCACCGGCACTTGGCTGCGCCAAAAAATCGAAGATTTATCGAAATGGGCGGGGCTGTTTGCGGTGGGATTTCTGCTGTTCCTGCTGGGCTTGCTATGGGGCGAAGTTTTTCCCATCAATAAAAAAATATGGACGAGCAGCTACGTGCTTTACCACTCCGGTTTGGCGCTGCTGACGCTCGGAACGGTCTGGTGGCTGGTGGATAAAAAGGGCTACCGGGGCTGGACTTCTCCATTCGTTTGGTTCGGCATGAACCCGCTGTTTATTTACATCACGCATGAGGTGATTGACTTGATTTTATTTAGCATTCCTGTTGGTGAGAGCAATGCTTTTGAGTGGACTTGGCGGACTTTTTATGCTTCCTGGCTGCCGGAAAACCTGGCTTCGCTGTTGTTTGCGCTGACGCACGTGGCGGTGAATTTGTTGATTGCGTGGGGGTTGTGGAGGAGGAAGATTTTTATCAGGGTTTGATTTTGGCGGGAGAAATGTCATTTTTTTCAAAAATGACATTTCTGTTTGCCTCTGATAAATGTGTGGCAACCAACGTCGGCAAGGTTCAAAACCCTGCCGACGTTTTTTTTCAGGTGTTTGATATTTTTGACGCATGAAATTTAAATCAAAAAAGCCTCAGCCATATTCCATTCCCACCGAAGAAGAAATAGACCTATTGAACGAAGAAGGTGAAACATATATCACCAACAAACCCGCCTTCTGGCTCCTCGCCCCCGGCGAAAACGCCCGTCTCTGGGATAATTTTTACAACGAAAGCATCATGGCAATCGGCTGGGAAGAACTCGGCGACTTGCGCCAATACCCTGACAAACAAGCCATTGCTGAAAAACTGCGGGAGCTTGAAGAAACGGACAGCAACAAAATGAACGACCGCCTGGCTTGCTGGGAATTCGCCTGGGCGGTAAAACCCGGCGATATTGTAATTGCTAAAAAAGGGCGAAAAACATATCTGGGTTGGGGCGTAGTTACTTCCGGTTATCGTTATGAACCGGAGCGACAGGAATATCCCAACGTGAGAAATGTGGATTGGAAAGTAAAAGGAGAATGGGTGGAGGATTTTCCCATCGTTGTGAAAACGCTCACCGATATCAGCAAATACCCTGAATATGTGCAGAAATTAAAAGCCTCGATGGGCATCGAAGAAAAGGATATCGAGCCAAATGAACCTGCAATTCCAGCAGCGCAACAATATTGGTGGCTCAACGCAAACCCCAAAATATGGGGCATTGACCAAACGCCGCTCGGACAAACGCAGAACTATACTTCGCACAACGAAAACAATAACAAGCGGCAGAAATACAAGTATTTCACCCAAGTCAAAGAGGGCGATATTTTGATAGGATATGAAACGCATCCAACGAGGAAAGTAAAAGCCATTTTTGAGGTCACCGCCCCGCTGCATGAGCATCCGTCGGAAGGCGAATCATTCAGCTTTCGCAAAATCCTCGAACTCAAGCAACCCATTGATTTTGAGAAACTAAAGAGCCTGCCTGCGCTGCAATCCTGCGAGCCGCTGCGCAATAATCAAGGCAGTTTGTACCGCCTGACGGAGGAAGAATATGGCATTATTCGGGACATTATTGACACCTCAAATGCCGAGTTGGCAGCGGCGGAAAAAGCGGTAAAACCATATTCAAAAGCGGATGCTTTACGGGATTTATTTCTGCCGGAAACCGCATTCGACCGCATCATCCGGGCATTATTGCACAAGAAAAATATAGTCCTGCAAGGCGCTCCCGGCGTCGGAAAAACATTCGTTGCCAAGCGTCTCGCCAAAGCCATGCTCGGCAAGGACGACGAGCGGAAAATCTGCATGGTGCAGTTTCACCAATCTTATAGCTACGAGGATTTTGTCATGGGCATCCGACCCAATGAAGACGGGCATTTTGTGCGGCGAAAAGGCATATTTTATGAGTTTTGCGAGCAGGCGCAAAACGACCCTGCCTCGCCTTATTTTTTAATTATTGACGAAATCAACCGGGGCAATTTGAGCAAGATATTCGGTGAATTAATGTTGCTCATCGAAGCGGATAAACGAGGGAAAGAAAATGCCATGCCATTGACTTATTCCGAGAGCGGCGAAACGTTTTACCTGCCTGAGAATCTGTACCTTATCGGTACGATGAACACGGCTGACCGTTCGCTCGCAATGGTGGATTATGCGCTCCGGCGGCGCTTTGCATTCCTCGAATTGGAGCCGGAATTCGGGGCAATATTCGAGGCATATTTGTCGCAAAAAGGCATTCCT
>CAZHLB010000906.1:0-2969 GCA_964533005.1 uncultured Saprospiraceae bacterium | reverse complement strand
GGCGACTTGTTTTTTGGCGCTTACGGCTTGGGCATGGCAGACTACGACAAGCTGCTGAATGACGATTTCGAAAGCTTCGACATGGGGCATGGCGGCTTTTGGGTCGGCTACGTTTTCCCGCAACACAAGGCTTTACACCTGTTTACCAGCGTTAAAGCAGGCTGGGGAGCGGTCAACATCGAGTTCGAGGATGGCTTCGATTATGAAGATGCTTTCTTCGCCGTGACGCCGGAGGCAGGTTTGGAGGTCAACGTTTTTAGTTGGTTTCGCATCGCAGCGACCGTCGGTCATCGCTTCATGAATGGCTTGGACGAGTCGCCCAATTTTGACGAAAAAGACCTGGAAGGCATGACCGGCACCCTCACTTTCCGCATCGGCGGCTTCGGCAGGCGGCGGGATAAGTGGGATGATTGATTTCTGGTGATTAGTGATTGGTGATTGGGCAGCCCCAATCACCAATCACCAATCACTCCTCTTCTTTTTTCACTTCAAAAAAATTTATGAAAACCATCATTGAAACCTTGCTGCTGCTGGGTTTCCTGCTCACTTCATGCCTGTTGCGAGGGCAGGAAATCACGCAAACCATCCGGGGAACCGTGCTGGACAAAGAGTCTAAATCTCCGCTCACCGGCGCAAGTGTCGCCGTGCTGACCGTCAATCCCGTCGCCGGGTCGGACACGGATTTGGACGGGTATTTCAAAATCGGAAACGTGCCCGTTGGCAGGCACACTTTGCAAGTGAGCTACGTCGGCTACGAACCATTGACCATCCCAAACCTGCTCCTGACCTCTGGCAAAGAACTCGTTTTGAACCTCGAATTGACGGAGTCTGCCATCCAACTTGCCGAGGCAATCGTCACGGCGAAACTCGATAAAACGCAGGCAATCAACGAAATGGCGACCGTTAGTGCCCGCTCTTTTTCGGTGGAAGAAACCGCTCGCTACGCCGGTAGTTTTTACGACCCGGCTCGCATGGCGACCAATTACGCAGGCGTCGGCGTGGGCACTTCCAACGATTTGAGCAATGAAATCATCGTGCGGGGCAACTCGCCGAGCGGCGTGGTCTGGCGGCTGGAAGGCATCGAAATTCCCAACCCGAACCATTTCAGTGCGATGGGAAATTCGGGCGGTGGCATTAGCATGTTGAGCAGCAGCACCTTGTCCAATTCGGATTTTTACACCGGCGCTTTCCCGGCGGAATTTGGCAATGCGCTCTCTGGCGTCTTCGACCTCAACTTGCGCAACGGCAACAACGAGCGGCGGGAATATGCGCTCATGTTCGGATTACTGGGCGTGGAGGGGGCTATGGAGGGCCCCTTTCGCAAAGGCGGCGCAGCTTCGTATTTGGTCAATTTTCGCTACTCGACGCTGGCGCTTTTGGATGCGGCAGGCGTCAGCCCGGCGGGTGACGTTGCGCCGAAATACTCGGATGTGTCTTTCAAATTCAACCTGCCAACGAAGGGTGCGGGCAATTTTGCGCTCTTCGGCTTGGCGGGTCAAAACAGCGCCGAGCATCATCCGCTCGAGGATAGCACGAGTTGGGAAGGCGAGTTTGGCGAATGGGGTTTTCGAGAAACGGCGAAGACAGCGACGGTCGGGCTTTCCCACCGCCTGCTTTTGTCGGACGACAGCTACCTGCGCACGGTGGCGGCGTTTTCCAGGGAAACCGATTCCGGCAGGGACTACTGGCTCGACCAGGAATCTTACGCACGGCACGACGACGCCCGCTACGATATTTTCAACAACACCGCCCGCATCAGCTCGACCTGGAACAAAAAATTAGACGCCCGGAACACGCTGCGGCTCGGTTCGATTTTCACGCACACCTCTTTCGATTTCACGTACGACGACGACGACAATTTCGAGGACTCGAAAGGCGACTCGCTCATCCGCCTGTTCGACAACTACGGCAAGGGCAGTTTTGTGGAAGCCTTCGCCCAGTGGAAGCACCGTTTTGACGACCGTTGGACGCTGAACACGGGCTTGCACTACTCCCATTTTTTGCTGAACAACAAGTTCTCCATCGAGCCTCGTGCGGCGCTGGAATGGCGGTTCAGTGAAAAGCAGGCGTTGAGCGCAGCCGTTGGTTTGCACTCGAAGCGGGAACATTTGGCTGCCTACGTTTTCGAGGGAACCTTGCTCGACGGCTCGGAACGCACGGCGAACAAAGACCTCGAACTGACCAAATCTTTCCACGCCGTCCTCGGCTACGACCGACGCCTGGGCGAGCAAATGCGGCTGAAATTGGAATTGTATTACCAGCATCTGTTCGACGTTCCGGTGGAAACTTTGCCCGGCAGCACCCGCTCCATGCTCAATGCCACCGACATCTGGGACGTCATTTTCATCGAAAAATCAGGCAACAACGGCACCGGTCGCAACTATGGCATTGACCTGACGCTGGAAAAGTTTTTCTCGAAAAATTACTATTTCCTGGTCACCGGCTCGCTCTACCGCTCGCTGTTCACGCCTTTTGACGGCATCGAATACAGCACCCGCTACGACGGCAATTACCAGCTTCACTTGCTCGGCGGCAAGGAGTTCAAGGTGGGCAAAAACAAGAAAAACATCTTCGGCGTGAACGGCAAATT
The DNA here is from genome assembly GCA_964533005.1 of uncultured Saprospiraceae bacterium. Taxonomy (GTDB): domain Bacteria; phylum Bacteroidota; class Bacteroidia; order Chitinophagales; family Saprospiraceae; genus UBA6168. The sequence continues at coordinate 379 of CAZHLB010000906.1, read as the reverse complement.
CCTGCTCTCCGGCGGCAATCGTTACACGCCGATTGACCTCGCCGCATCTATCGAAAAGGGTGAACAAGTGGAATTGGAAGACCAGGCTTTCGAGGCAAAAGCGGGCGACTACTGGCGCTTCGACCTCGGCTTGAGCTACAAAATCAACAGCCGCCGCCTGACTCACTCGATTTTGTTGGACGTACAAAACGTGACTAACCACTTGAATCTCTACGCTTTGTATTACGACAACGAAACCAAACAACTCGAAAAATACACGCAAACAGGTCTGTTCCCGGTGTTCAGCTACCGGGTGGAATTTTGAAAAATTACTCGTGACTGTTTAGCACGTCTGCAAGTCGCTTTTGTCATCCTCGTAGAGGAACCGTCCTGTCCCGTG
>CAZHLB010000905.1:0-2972 GCA_964533005.1 uncultured Saprospiraceae bacterium | reverse complement strand
CATCCAGCCCGGCAAGTGTAGTTGAAGTTGCAACCCCTTGTCCTGTGTCGTTGCCATATTCCAATTCCCGGCTTTCATAATTCAAGAAAATATTGCCACCCCAATTCGAGCCATTTTCATCTTCTCCAAAATTTGCCCGTATGAGCCTTCCCTCGAAAGTCCATCGGCGTAAAGGCTGCCAGCGAAACGTGCCGATAATTTCTTTAAAATTAGCGCCCAACGGGTGCGCCAATGGCTGGCTATAATGGGAATAACTTGCGCCCAAACTGTCACTATATGAATAAGTGTAAGGTCGCACCGTATTGTATTCTACCTGCAAATCCAAATGCTCGATGCCAAAAGCATTGATGTACTTAAATCCCGCCTGCACACCATATTTATTCGCCCACCAGCCTTGGTTGTCAACGATTAACTCGCCGAATTTAAACTCGTCCATCATCAACTGCGCATAAATCTGAAAACGGTGCAGCAGGTTGGCTTTTGCGTTTATTCCAATTAAAACGTTGTCAGGGCTATCCAATAATTGCTCGACTGTACGGTATAAAATGACTGGGTTCAAATATTGCAATTCAAAATGCCCCGTCTTTCCATCCCGGCTGAAAATAGTCGCTTCAAATAAGCCGAAAGACAAACCCGACAGAAAATCGAAGCCCAAATAATGCGCCGCCATGTATTTTTTAGGCAGCAAGTTTTCACCGGGATTTGCCTGCGCAGATAAGGAGGAAAGCTCTGCAAACAAATTTTGATAATGCAGTTTCCCAATGCGCCAGTGTAGCTTTAAATTGAGATAATTGTTGGAAAAATCTGAAAGCAGCAATGAACGGTAGCCGTTGCCGATGAAGTTTTTGCCGTGCCCAAATTGGACGCTCACATTCCGGGTTAAGTTGAAGCCCAATTCCGCCTGCCCGTTTAAATAATCAAATCCATTGGTAATGTCAAAATATTGGCTTTTGTAAGGTTTGAAATATCCCTGTCCAGGAATTGCCTTGTGCTGCGCAACATATTCATTCACATAATCGGGAAACCTCGCCAGTGCATCCACGATATTCGTGTAAAACCAAACCCGGTCGTCAATGCCGCCTCGCAATTCAATGCCCCGTTGCGCCAGAAAAACAGGCTCTCCGTCGCCGTCTTCCTTTGCTACTTTTAAATTTAAAATCGGATTAACCCGCAAGTGAAAAGCAGGTTTATTGAGTTCGAACCAATTGGCAGGCGTCTTATAAAATATGCCGAATATAGGCTTTTTGCAATAAACGTATCGCCCGTCTTTCACGCAAGCTTCTATCTGGGAGGGCGCCACTTTGCGATAAATAGCGCCCAAACTGTCTTCTCCTGATTTTTGAAAAATGCCTTCCCGTTTTCCTGCTATTGTCACAGGTATTTCCGATGTCGAAATCCATTCGTTGTTGTCTTTGAATATGCGCAACAAATCTTCCCGGTCTGCGGGCGAGAGTGAAATATTTGGAGTTGTGTCGAGCACCAGTGCAAACCGTGCGACGTCGCCTCGTGCATAATTTTTTAACCCTGAATAATAGGGTGTTTGCAAGCTGGTTATGATTTCCAAGCGGTCAATAATGGGATATGCTGTGCTGCCGGCGGGAATATTGCTGCCTTGTGAAAAAAGCTGAACCTTCCAAACGAAGGTTAATGCCATAAAGAAAATGTACTTCATTCCAATATTTTATATTCAAGCCCCAGCAGGGCGGCAATGTTTGTAGCAAAACGAGATATTCCCAAATTTTCAAGCCCCAGCGGGGCGGCTATTTTGAATATAAATTTACCACGAATTTACCCCTTCGATAAAACCAAACACGTAATCTTCCTTATATTCTATCTCAAATTTTTCCAACAATCCCAAATATTCCTCCCGAAAGGGTTTGGTCCGGTGATGCTCTTCCTGATTTAGGATGTACTGCACCACATCATGGATTTGGGAACGTCCATAAGAAAATGCTCCGTACCCACCTTGCCAATGAAATTTGAATTTGCAAAAGCCTTGTCTTTTGATGAAATGATTGGAATCGGTTTTAATTGTTTCTACCATATCAGGTATTTTTTGGTTGGGGTTGTATCCAATAAAAATGTGGATATGGTCAGGCATCCCGTTGATGGCAATCATTTTATGTCCATTGTTTTGGACAATTCCCGTAATGTATTTATACAATTCTGCTTTCCAGGTTTTTTGAATGAGGCTTTCACGTCCCTTGACTGCAAAAACGAGTTGTACATAAAGCTGTGTGTAAGTATTAGCCATGATTCTTCGTTTTCGTTAAGAATGTTCTAAACATAGCCGCCCCGCTGGGGCTGAAATGAAAGATTGTCGAATAGAGCTACAAACATAGTCGCCCCGCTGGGGCTGAAATGAAAGATTGCCGAATAGAGCTACAATCATAGTCGCCCCGCTGGGGCTAATATTCAGTACCAATTTTCTCTCTTCAACCCTTCGTACACTTTTTTAATTCCTTCCTCCAGCGAAATACCCGCTTTCCAACCCAAACCACGTAGCTTCGAAACATCCATCAATTTCCTGGGTGTTCCATCTGGCTTGCTTAAATCATGCACGATATTTCCTTCATAACCCACAATTTCTTTCACCAACAAAGCCAAATCCTTAATTGCCAAATCTTCACCCGTTCCAATATTTACAAAACCAGCTTCATCGTGCGTTTGCATCAGGAAAAAACAAGCATCCGCCAAGTCATCCACGTGCAAAAATTCCCGCAACGGATTACCGGTACCCCAAAGAACTACTTCCGGTACAATGTTCTTTTTCGCTTCATGAAATTTGCGAATCAAAGCAGGTAATACGTGGGAATTTTGCAAATCATAATTGTCATTGGGCCCATACAAATTGGTAGGCATGACAGAAATGAAATTGCAGCCATATTGCGACCTGTATGCGTCGCACAATTTAATCCCCGCTATTTTGGCAATGGCATAAGGCTCGTTGGTAGGTTCTAATTCGCCCGTCA